>NZ_JBLOUI010000034.1:0-25812 GCF_047807365.1 Peptacetobacter sp. AB800
AAAAGAGGATTAATAAGTTGCTTAGATTATTATATGAAATTGAACCGCGGAGTGCCGAACGGCACGCTCCGTGGTGTGAGAGGGGCTACAAGTTAGCCCCTACTTGATAATTGGTTATTAAGTATTTTAGTTACTTGAAAGCAAAATTAATTATTTTACCTCTGAATATTTCATAACTGTATATTTTAAAAACTCATTGAACTTATTATATTCTTCATCTAATAAATCTCTACCAAAACTCATAATTTTTAGACTATGTCCATCAAATCCTTTACGATAAGGAGGATGGATATGGTGGAATTGTTGAAGTTTAAAGCCTAAATTTGAATAGAATTTCAATCTCTTTATAGAAACCTCATCTACAGGTTCGTCTATTTCAAGGATAGTGTTCGGATTTTCTTTGCAGAATTCTGTAAGTATTTTAGAACCGTAGTTTTTACCTCTCAATTCTGGAGATATCGCTAAATGTTCAATATACACAAATTCCTCATCTTTAAAATCGTACTTCCAATAGAATAATAGACCGATTAAAGTATCGTCTTCGCATATTATATCTGCGTGGTAGTCCTTTCGCTCAAATACCTCATCTTGATCCTTTAATACCCTCTGTTCAAAAATAGGGAAACTACATTCATATATTTTCATAGTTTCATTAAAGTACTTATCATTTTTTGATTCTAATCTTATAAACTTCATCAAATCACCTCTTAAATTATAGTATTTAATAAATTCTATAATATTACTTTATAACTATTTTGTAAATGATAATTGTTAAAATATTATTTAACTACTCTTTTGTAAAGGCTTATTGCAATAATTGCTGCCACAAATTCCGCTATTGGGAATGTAATCCAAACACCTGTAAGTCCAATTGATTTAACAAGTATTAAAGATAGTGGAACAATTATAATTAACTGTCTAAATATTGATATCAATAAAGAATAAAATCCCTTACCTAATGCTTCAAACACACCACTCATAGTAATTCCAACGAATGAGAACGCAAATCCAAGTGAAAGTATTTTAAGACCAGGTATACCAAATCCTAAAAGTTCGTCTGTTGCACTGAACATAACTAATAAATCTTTTGTAAATAAGTTAAAAGCTATAGTTCCTGAAACAAGAATAACTGCTGAGAATATCATAGCGTATTTTATTGTTTTTAAAACTCTATCTTTAAGTTCTGCACCATGGTTGTAACTTACTATAGGTCTCATTCCCTGAATGATTCCTGTTACAGGCATATTTACGAATGTCTGCAGTTTGTAGTATATACCGAAGAATGCTATACCTGCCTGTGATACAGATGCTAGTATTCCGTTAAGTATTGATACTAATATTGAAGGTAAAGACATCATAACACCTGAAGGAAGTGCAACTTTATATAAATCTGATATAAGTTTAAAATTAACTTTTAAATGGTGTCTTTTTATTTTTACTGGAGATTGTTTTAAGAATAGGATAACCGCAAGTGTAGCAGCACAGAACTGTCCTATTATTGTAGCTACAGCAGCTCCTAAAACACCCATCTGTGGAGCACCAAATAGACCAAATATTAAAATTGGGTCTAATATTATATTAACTATTGCTCCAAATCCTTGTAAAAACATTGGAACAACCATGTTTCCGTTTGATTGGAATATTTTTTCAAATAATATATGGAATAATGATCCAAATGTAAGAGTTATAACAACTGACCCGTACTGTATTGCGTAGTTTATAACTTCTGGATCATTTGTAAACATTGAGAAGAATGGTCTAAGTCCAAATAAACCTATTAATACGAATAATAACGCATGAACTATTGTAAGAATTATTCCCTGCCCAGCATAAGAATCTGCCTTCTCCATGTTTCCTGCACCCATGTTGATTGCTATATTTGCATTTACCGCAACACCAAGTCCAACCCCAAAAGATAGTGAAAGATTTTGAAGTGGGAACGCTAAACTTACTGCTGTAAGAGCATTCTGACTTATCTGTGCTACGAAAATACTATCTACTATATTGTAAAGTGACTGTATCAACATTGAAATCATAGGCGGAACTGCCATTGAAATCAATAGAGGAACAACACTTCTATCTGTCATCGGATTGTACGACGACGGTTTTGAATTATTTAATTTTTCTACGTTTTCCATTAAAAAACCTCCCCTTAAAAAAATAACTGCAATAAAAAAAGCTATAGACGTACTGTTTATTCTCAGAAACAGCAAAATCTATAGCCAAATTGGCAAAAATATATATTTTTAATTCACAACTATTAGTTATTTTATAATATAAAAACAAACTCGTCAACAAAAATTTCTACTATAAATGTTTTCCTATAAAAAATAACTAAAACTGTATATAAACAATGAATATTCTTTAAAACTATATACCCAAGATAAATCTCATCCCAGCGGTTTCCATATTATAAAAGTGAAATGGTATATATGTGTCATAGCCAGCGACAATACAACTTGATTGTTTGGAGCGGCTATGACACATATATACTATTTTACGAGCAAACCTTACAAAAGTGTAAGATTAGATGTTGTATTTTGTAAGGTTAATCGATTTTTAGAAAATCAGAAAGAATATAAAATAAAATCATAAAGAAAAACATACGAGAGGAGGAAAATTTTATGAGGAATGTAATATTTATAATTTCAATGATACTATTATTTCTAACATTACTTATAGGGTTAGAAAGTATATTTACAGGTGGATTTCAAGGACTATTAAAAAAATCAAAGATTATAATTCCATTAATGATAGGTTATGTGGTTTTATACTCGGTTTATATTTTCAATATATAGTTTAAAGTGTATTTTTAGGAAATATATTGTATTATAAATTTAAGACGGAAGGTGATAAAAAATGATTAAAGCGGAAAAATTAAAAAAGGAATTTAGAGTGCATGGAAACGTGTTTAAAATATTAGAAGATATAGATATTGAGATAAACGATGGAGAATTTATTGCGATAATGGGGCCATCAGGTGCTGGAAAGTCTACTCTTCTAAATATTTTATCTACTATAGAAAGACCAACTTCTGGCAGTGTGAAATACGATGGCAAGGAAGTATTTAACATGAAAAACAAGGAGATTTCAAAGTTTAGAAAAGATAACATAGGTTTCATATTCCAGGATTACAACCTTATCGATTCAATGTCTATAGAGGATAATATAGCATTGCCGATGGTTATTTCTGGAGAAAATTATAAAAAAATAGAAAAAGAAGTTGAGAAGTATGCAGGATTTTTTAATTTAAATCCTCAATTAAAAAAATATCCTATAGAGTTGTCAGGAGGACAAAAGCAGAAAGTTGCAGCTGCTAGGGCATTAATAAGTGATCCAAAAGTAATATTTGCTGATGAGCCAACAGGAGCACTTGATAGCAAATCATCTGTAGAGCTTTTAAATTGCTTTAAGAAAATGAACGATGAACTAGGAAAGACAATAGTAATGGTAACACACGATTCATTTGCAGCGAGTTATGCAAAAAAGGTTCTATTTATAAAAGATGGAAAAATAAACATGCAGTTAAATAGCAGTGGAAATAGAAAAGAATTTTTCGATAGCATAATGACAGTACTTTCTTCAACAGGGGGTGCAGTTAATGAGATTGTTTAAAATATCTTTAAAAAACATAAAATACAACATAAAAAACTACGGAATGTACATATTCTCAATGCTTTTCTGCATAGCGATATTCTACAATTTTGTGTCTATAGGTAGCAGTGAACAGCTTGAAACTATGAGAGATTTTAGAACATTCAATGCACTTGTAGGTGTGTGTACATTTGTTTTAGTGATATTCTTCATAGCATTTATTAGATACTCGACAGGATTCTTTGTTCAACAGAGGAAAAAAGAATTTGGGATATATACATTCATGGGAATTGAAAACAGAAAAATAGCCCTACTATTTGCACAAGAAGGGCTATTAATAGGACTACTATCTCTTTTCTTGGGAATTTTACTTGGGATAATTACCAATAGAATGTTTATTATGGCGATAATGAAAATTTCTGAATCAAAAAATGCAATTAGCTTTGAAATATCTAAAGCTGCGATAATATACACATTAGCGATTTTTGGGGTTATTCTTATGTACTCATTCTTTAGAGAGTATAGAGCGCTTGTAAAAACTGATATAGCAGAACTTGTAAAAGGTGCAAAAAACAAACAAGACTATGTTGTAAAAAGCTCAGTTACTAGATTTTTAATAGGTATAGTAGGTGTTGTAATTTTATTTGCAGGATATTATGTCGGTGTTTATTACGATAAGTTGAATATGATAATGATGTTTGCTGTAATAATAGCTCCAATACTTGTAATAATTGGATTAAAGCTAGTTTGTTCTGGGTTCTTGACTGAAATTTTTGCAAGAATAACAAAACACAAAAAGATAAAATACAAGGGAACTAATATAGTTAGTTTGAATAGCATAGCATTTAGCATAGTTGAGAATAATAAAATAATGTCATTGACTTCTATATTAATAGTTTGTTGTATAACAGCTCTTTCAGCAGGACTCACTATGAATAATATATTTAAAAATATGAAAGAAACAGATTTTCCATACAGTATCTCTTGTATAGCTTATGATAATCAGGATGAGGAGCTTTTTAAAAGAGCATTAGAAGAAGATAAATCAAATGTCAAAGAGCAGGTAAAAATTAGATATATGAGATCTTTGGCAGACGCATTTTCAACTTATCCAGGATACAACGATATAAGTGTTGTGAAATATTCTGATTATGAACGTGTGAAGGAGTTAAAGAGTAAGGATATCCAGAAAAGCATGGAAATAAAAGAGCCAAAATCTGGGGAAGCAGTATTTTTAAAAACACCTAGAAGTATGGGAATAGAATCAAGAGAAAAATTTAAGATTTTAGATATGGAATTTAAGAAAAAAGGTATGGTAATAAATCATATATTTGCTTCTCCTGATGAGGGATTCGGATATATAATTTCTGATGAGGACTATGAAAAACTATGTCAGAAAAAATTGCCAAAAGATATGATAAAAGAATTAACTATAATTAGAAAAGATGAAGAAAAATTCTTAAAAAGATTAGATACAGCTAAAACACAAAAGGATTTGGAAGTAACATTTTTAGCTGCAAATACTAAGGAATTTACAGAAACACAGAAGATAAGTAGTTATATAAGGGACAACGGAAATTTAGAATTTGTAGCTGCAGAAGATTTTGATTACAAAAATTACACATTCTATAATTTAGTTGGATTTATTTCTCTATTTATGGCGATTGTGTTCATAATTTCAACAGGAGCGATTCTATACTTTAAGTATATGGTTGGAGCTGTTGAGGATAAGAAAAAATTCTCTATTCTTAGAAAGATTGGAGTAGGAGAGGATTTTGTTAAGAAATCTGTGATAAAACAGACAGCTATATTCTTTATGATTCCGTATGTATTTGGTATTGGAAGTGGAATTGTTGCAGGGCAGTCGATTCAGAAAGTTTTTGCTCTGGAAAGTAGCTTGCCTATATCAAATCCACCGACGTTGATTGCAATTGCTGTGTTTACGGTTGTGTATTTTGGATATTTTGTTTGTGCAGTTAGGAAGTATTTAGCAGAGATTAAGTAATATCTTTTTGTGGGGATTTTGATCGCAGTTATTCCCCTTCCAGGCTTCGGCGATTTGATATAAATTTTTTTAAAATAAAATAAAGTATAATAAAAATGACATAGGTTGGAAAGTATATATATGAGGATTATAATAGAAAAATTGACATACGTGTTAATACGTATTATAATCTAATTAAGGTGAAAACCTTAATAGTTAGCTATGAAGGGTAGGTAAATATTATGCCTATGACACCTAAGGAGATGATTGCTCATCTCAAAAAAGCGGGTTTTGTGGTCGTCAGTCAAAATGGATCTCATGTAAAATTGAGAAATTATAAAACTGGAAAACAGACTATAGTACCCTATCACTCTAAATCTTTGAAAAAAGGTTTAGAAACACAAATTTTAAAACAGGCAGGGCTTAAATAGCCCTGTCGAGTTTAAATGGAGGATTTGTCTATGAAAAAATTATATTATCCAGCAGTGTTTCATATAGCAGAAGAAGGTGGATTTTGGATAACTTTTCCTGATATTCCGGAGTGTATGAGTGAAGGAGATAATCTAGAAGAAGCTTATAAAATGGCGAGCGATGCATTGGGCTTAGCAATTACATCACGTATGGAAGATAGAGAAGAAATACCCACACCTTCACAAATAACTAGTATAGATTTATCAGAAAATAAAGATGAGTTTGTTGCGATTATAGAATTTGATTTGGAAGAATATAGAAAAAAACATAGTTCCAGATCAGTAAAGAAAACTCTAACAATACCTGAATGGCTTAATAAGGAAGCTACTGATAGAGGATTAAATTTTTCTAAGATACTTCAGGAAGCTTTAATAAAAGAGATAAATGAAAGAGCATAGTTTTTAATTATGCTCTTTTTAAATTTTTTGCGATTGATATGAAATTAATGTAAATTAATTACAGATTTGTATATTTTAATTATAATTTCATATTAGTTTTTTAGATATTATTACAAAAATTTAACTTGATAAAAATTAAATAAAGTTTTATAATAGAGATATATTCTTAGAAGAAATACTAAATGCGTTTAAAATATAAAGTTTTGGGAATATAATATAGTAACAAGAGATTTGGAAAGAGGGCGAGTAATAATGATGATATTACCAATAGCAATATTAGCTGTTATAGCAGTTTATGGACTTTCAGTTGTATCATATATGGCAGACGAAAATAATTAATAATGAGAATATATAAAGAAACCTCCAGTGAATAGCTGGAGGTTTTTTGCGTTAAAAAAATAAAAATTAAATAGAAATATTATAAAAAGAACTGCGTAGGGATATACTCTAACGTGGTTCTTTTTTTATTACTAAGTATTACTTATTATATATAAATTATTGAAAATTATTACTTAATATTGATTGCAACAAAAATAATTATCGTTTATTATCGTTTAATATTGTTTTTTATTGAAATTCATGCCATAATAATAATTGAAAAGAGGTGATCAATTTGCTACAACAAGAAAGACATAATCAAATAATCGCAAAATTAAACTTAGACGGAAAAGTTAGAGTAAAAGAATTAAGTCAAGACTTTGGCGTGACAGAGGACTGTATAAGAAAAGATTTAACCATATTAGAAAAAGCAGGAAAGTTGAAGAGAATACATGGTGGAGCGACAACAGTTAGAACAAATCCTCATGTAATCAATGTCAGTGATCGTAAGGATGTTTACGCTGAAGAAAAAAGAGAAATCGCATTAAAAGCAGTTGAGATGATTAAACCAGGAACAACTATTTTTTTAGGTGTGTCTACAATTACTTTAGAGATTGCAAAATTAATATATCAGAAAGATTTAAACATAACAGTTGTTACAAATATGATAGATATAATGAACGTATTTACTCAGGAATGTAGCACAAAGCTGTTCTTTTTAGCTGGAGCGTTGAATGAGGCAAAGGACGGATTTATAGGAACATTTACAATAGAGCAGATTAAAAAGTTTAAATTCGATTTAGCATTTATAGGTGTTGTAGGGATTGATTTGCACGAAGAAGAGGTGACTACATATTCTGTAGACGACGGTATAACTAAAAAAGAAGTGATAAATTCTAGTAGAAGATGCTATATTTTAGCGGAAACTGCAAAATTAAATCTTGAGGGGAACTATGTATTTGCGGATTTAGAAGATTTAACAGGATATATATTTGAAAAGAAATTGGATTTAGAAGATGAGAAAAAGTTAGAAGAAAAAGGACTAGAAATTATTTAA
Organism: Peptacetobacter sp. AB800; assembly: GCF_047807365.1. NCBI lineage: Bacteria > Bacillati > Bacillota > Clostridia > Peptostreptococcales > Peptostreptococcaceae > Peptacetobacter > Peptacetobacter sp. AB800. Next base: position 7,823 of record NZ_JBLOUI010000034.1, read on the forward strand.
TTGTATAGAGGTGGAAGATGAGCAATTTAATTCAAGGAAAATTTGATAATTTAATTCAGACTAAGAGAATAGATATTTTAAAAGAGAAGATGTTAGATGCACCGAGATACGCATCTATTGAACAGGCAAGAATAATTACGAGAGTTTACAAGGAAAGTGGAGCTCTATCAGTTCCAAAGAAAAGAGCTTTATCACTTAAAGCAGCACTTGAAGAGTTAGAGATAGGTGTTGAAAAAGAGGAGCTAATTGTAGGGAATAGAACAAAGGGAGTTAGATATGGGGTTGTTTTCCCAGAAAGTGGATGCTCTTGGGTTAATAAGGAGTTTGAAACACTTCCAACTAGACCACAGGACAAATTCTTGGTAAAGGAAGAAGATATTAAAGAATTTAGAGAAAGCATTTATCCATATTGGAACGGAAAATCTATGGAAGATGTTATTAAACATAACTATGGTAAAGAGATAAATGCTATGGCGAAGGTTGTAAAAATAAACCAGAAAGACCACGCACAGGGACACATTTGCCCAGATTCTGAACTATGGCTAAAATTTGGACCACAGGGATTAATAGACAAAGCAAAAGAAAAAATGGCAAATTGTGAAGAAGGCCAGAAAGAGTTCTATGAATGTACGATTCTTGTATTAGAAGGTGCTAAAAACTTTATGATGAGATACCACGATTATATTTTAAATATGATAAATAATTGTGGGGATGATGAAATCGAGGATGTTTACAAAAAATCTTTAAAAAATGTTGCAGAAATATGTAAAAATCTTTCAGAAAGATCGCCTAAAACATTCCATGAAGCAGTTCAGTCATTATGGTTCTTATTTACGATTTTACACATGGAATCAAATGCATCTTCATTCTCTCCAGGAAGAATGGATCAGTATTTATACCCTTACTATAAAGAAGATATTGAAAAAGGGATCATATCTGAACAAGATGCACTAGAAATAATTGAATGCTTATGGTTAAAATTCAACCAGATTGTTTATTTAAGAAATCAGCATAGTGCAAAATATTTTGCTGGATTCCCAATAGGATTCAACATAGCAATCGGTGGAGTTGATGAAAATGGAGATGACATTTACAATAATTTATCTTTATTAATATTAAAGGCTCAGTATCATTTAGGACTTCCTCAGCCAAATTTATCAGTTAGACTTAATAAAAACACATCGCATGAATTAATGCAGGAATCTATAAAAGTTGTCGCTAAAGGAAGTGGAATGCCACAGTTCTTCAATGACGAGTCTATAATAAAGGCAATGATAAATCTTGGAATTGAAGAAAAAGATGCAAGAAATTATGCAATTGTAGGTTGTGTTGAGCTTACTACACATGGAAACAACTTAGGTTGGTCTGATGCAGCGATGTTCAATTTAAACAAGGCACTAGAATTAACTTTAAATGAAGGAAAATGCCTACTAACTGGTGAACAGATTGGACTAAACTTAGGTAAATTAGAGGATTATAAAACATTTGAAGATTTAGAGGAAGCTTTTAAAAAGCAGATAGATTATTTCATAGATGAGATGATGAAAGCGGAAGTTGTAGTAGAAAAGGCTCATCAGGATTGTCTACCTTCTGCATTTTTATCTACAGTTATAGACGATTGCTTAGAAAAAGGGCTAGATGTTACTAGAGGTGGTGCAAAATACAATCTTTCTGGGATACAGATGATTCAGGTTGCAAACCTTGCCGACTCATTAGCTGCAATTAAAGAGCTAGTCTATGATGAAGAGATGATTTCAAAAGAAGAGTTACTTCAGGCTTTAAGAGATGATTTTAAAGGACACGAAATCACTCAAACAATGTTGTTAAACAAAGCACCTAAATACGGAAATGATGTAAAATGGGTTGACGATTTAGGTACAAAATGGGCAGGATATTTTAGAGAAAGAATGAAAGATTACACAAATTATCGTGGTGGAGCATATCACACAGGAATGTACACAGTTTCTGCACACGTACCAATGGGAGAAAATGTTGGAGCATCTCCAGACGGAAGAAATGCACTTACTCCACTTGCAGATGGTGGTATGTCACCAGTTTATGGAAGAGATATTGCAGGACCTACTGCAGTTTTAAAATCTGTATCGAGAATATCAAACGACTACACTACAAACGGTGGACTATTAAATATGAAATTCTTGCCAAAATTTTTCAAAACAGAAACAGGAATGATGAAGTTTGAAAACTTCTTGAGAGCTTTTGTAGATTTAGAAGTTCCTCATATTCAGTTTAATGTTGTGAGAAGAGAGGATTTATTGGATGCGAAAGTTCACCCAGAAAGACATAAATCACTTACAATTCGTGTTGCAGGATATACAGCTTATTTTATTGAATTAGCAGGAAAATTACAGGATGAGATAATTGAAAGGACAGCTTATGAAGAAATCTAATGAAAAGCTAGAATTGAATGAAGAAGTAAAAATCAATGAAAAAATAGAGGATTCTAGAAAAGCATTGGTATTTGATGTTAAGAGATTTGCAGTTCACGACGGTGTTGGACTTAGAACAACGGTGTTTTTTAAAGGATGTCCTTTGAGATGTAAGTGGTGCCAAAATCCTGAAGGGTTATCTGCAAAGAAAAGACCGATATACTTCAAAAATAGCTGTATTCATTGTAGAATATGCGAAAAAGTTTCTGAAAAAAATCAACTTGAATATAGAGAGGATAGACCGTATTTCAATTTAAACTATGATGGAAATTTTGATAAGTTAGTAAAAATGTGTCCGTCTGGAGCAATAAGATATGATAGTGAAGAGTACGGAATTGAAGAATTAGTCGAAAAGATAAAGGAAGATCAGGTATTCTTTAGAAATGATGGTGGGGTTACTTTTTCTGGTGGAGAGCCTTTAATGCAGGGAGAGTTTTTGGTTGAGGTGTTAAAGCGTTGTAAGGAAGAAGGAATACATACAGCCATTGAAACTACTATGTATGCACCAGTTGAGATTATTGAAAAAGTACTTCCATATTTGGATTTGATATATATTGATTTAAAAGTATTTGACGAAAATAAACATAAAGAATTTACAGGAGTATCGTCAAAAATTATAAAGGAACATATTAAATATGTGCTTGAAAGCGAGCATAGAGATAAAGTGATAATAAGAACTCCACTTATACCAACTATGACAGCTACTGACGAAAATGTAAGAAGCATAGCAGAATTTTTGGTTGAAGTTTATCCAGAGGTTAGGTATGAGTTATTAAACTACAATCCTCTTGCTCCATCAAAGTATGAACTTGTCGACTTGGTGTATGGATTCGATGAGAATTATAAAATGTTTAGCAAGGATGAGATGCAGCATTTTTATGACATTGTCAAGCAGGTAGGGTTGAAGAATTTAATTATAGAATAAGTAGTTAATTAAAAATAAAATATATTAATGACAAGAAAGGATACAGTTTTGTTATAGATAATAATTGTATCCTTTTTTCATATTTTCAAATAAATACAATGTATAAATATAAAATTTAATTAAAATTGTTAAATAAAAAATAGCTACATGGAATATAATACTTTCTCATGTAGCTATAATATAATTGTTTATACTTCTTTGTATCTCAATGCAAGCTGTTTAAAGGAAGAATTTGATTGAATTTGTCCTGCTGGGATGAATAAATATTGCCATTGTTTAGATTCATTTTCTTTTGCCCATGTAGATACTACCGAACAATATTGAATTCCACGTTCTTTTTTAGCAATTACATCTGGATCATTCAGTTTATTTTCTCCTTTTACCTCAACTAAATAAATATAATCCTCTGTTTCAACAACAAAGTCTGGTTCATAATTATGTCCATGATTATATGTAATATTAAATTCATTCGGATGAGGACGAAGCCAATTTATAACATCATCATCATGCTCAATCACTCGTGCAAAAGTAAGTTCTCCATCTTTACTATCGAATTTAGCTGAATCAAATACACCTTTTTTAATTCCTGTAAATAAAACTGAATGAATATTTTCATTAAAATCATCATATAAATCAACTTTTTCTTTATAATTATACGATTGTTGAAGATTATGATTACGTGTATCAATAACTTCTTCTTTCAAAGAGTTGTTTTTATAGTAAAAGTGTTGCATCATTTGGGAATATATCTTATTTGCAATGTCACGTTTATACATTATAATAATATTTTGCATTCCATCTGTGCCATGTTGATTTTCATAATGTTTACAAAGTTGTAATATTAATTTAAATAAAAGAGATGAACATTTTTCATAATCAATTTCAGGCTTTTTACGTAACTCGTCTAAAATGACCTTTTTAGGATTATATCCAGAAAAATCAATAGCATCACCTTTTATACGCTGACGATCAGTCATATCCTCAAGGTTTTGAACTAATAACGCATTATCTATAGGAATATGATTAAAACCAGATAGTTCAAGATTAAAACCAATAAACTCATATTCTTCAAAACCATCATCTGTAATTTTTATACGAGGAATAGGTATAAATTTATTTTTTACTTCAATATGAGTTTTTTCAATCTGATTATCTAACCATCCAACAAGGGGAAGCTTATTTTCATTGAAAACATCTCTCAAATCCTTATCTTCAGATATTTTAGACGTAACAATTTGAATAATTTCTTTTGTACTTTGTTCAGTAACAACATGTTCTGGTGAGTTTTGTATTACATTACCAACTTCTTCTTTGATAATTTTTTTTGTATTTTTAAAGAAGGAATCTATTTTTTCAGATTTTGGTAAAGCTGTATATTTATAACCTTCTTCACAAATAGTAAAAGAATCTTCTTTAAATGAAATTTGAGTATTTTCAACATTTTCTGGAATGATTTCTTCTGCTTTTATTACATTACCAGCTTTAAAGATAGAATTACCACTTTGTGCTTCTTTAAGAATATCATTAAATTTATCGTGTGCTGTTAGCATAACAGCATCAACATCACGATCTCCAGTACGCTCACCGTAAGGAAGTCTAAGTCCTCGACCTACCATCTGCTCGCGTAATATTTTAGATGCAGCAGTACGCAAAGGTACAATAGTATAAAGATTATTAACATCCCAACCTTCTTTTAGCATATTTACATGAATAACAATTTCTACTAGATTATCAGGATTTTCTACGTCTAAAAGCAATCTCGTATTTGCTTCTGTTTCAGATCCTTTTTGTTTAGAGTGTACTATAATTGTTTTATTTTTATATTTACCATTTCTAAATTCATCAGAGCATATAAAGTTTTCTACCCACTGTGCATGAGAAGTATCCTTACAAACTACAAGCATAAATGGTTTTACAATACGCTTCTGATGATTGATTGCATAAGCTTCTAATTTTTTCTTTGTATGTTCATGACAAGCAATACCATCCATAAGCATCATTTTATCTAATTGATCATCACCAAAATTATAAAAATCAATATCTGAACGTGTAATTGCAAAAGGAGTACGTGTATAGCCATCTTCAATTGCTTTTGAAAGAGGATATTCATAAACAACATTTTTAAATGGAACTTGCTTAGTTCCCTTCTTTACAAGAGGTGTAGCTGTTAGCTCTAATCCCAAAATTGGATTCAGTTCATTTAGAGCCTGTGCGCCTTTCTTAGCACGATAATGATGAGATTCATCCATAATAAGTACTAAATCTGGTAAAGAAGAAAGAGATTGATAAAACGAATCACCTATGATTTCATTGACTTTTTTCATATTAGCATCTTCTTTATTAAACTTATCAATATTATATATAAAAATACGAATATCTGAATCAGATAAAGAAATTTGTTTTGATTTATAATCATCATCTGTGATAATCTTTGGTGATACTGAAAAACAACCAAGTCCTCTAAATACATACTTAGAACTACTACTATCACTTAAATCTCTTTTCAACTTATCATAAATTGTAGTATTTGGAGCTACAACAAAAAAATTCTTTATATTTTTTTGAGTATAAAGGTATGCAATAAAAGCACCCATTAATCTTGTTTTACCGACACCTGTAGCTAAAGCAAAAGTAAGTGACACAAATTCACGTTCAAAGTCAGTACAAATTGGATACATTTGATGAATTTCATCAAGTGTATTTGTTAAATTCATATTTTTGCTTAAATCTATCTTATCTAAAATAGATTCCAGTATTTTAAGAGATTTTTTCTGTGGTTTTCTTAAGGACATAACCCCACTGATATAATCTGTTGTATACTGAGGGAAATAATTACTCATCAAAATCCTCCTCTTCATCATACTCTGGGGGATGTACGATATTTAAATTGTAGTCTGATTTATCAAATTCACAACGTTCAAGTAACATTTGCGGAATTTTTTTGATTGTAATATTTTTATATGCTTTTTCTAAACCTGCATCATATGATTTACAAGCTATTATTAAGTATTCATTTTCTTCCATTGTATCTTTAATTGAATCAAGGAACGTGCTATTTAAATGACGAGTAGTAACAAATAGATAGCTATTTTCATTTCCTATAGATTGCTTCCAAAATAACTTTTCATCTGGTTGATAAGTAAATCCTTCATGAAGTGCTATAGCAGCTGATAACATATCTGCATCATATTCTGGATTGATGATTGCTTCACCAAAATCATCTATATTAATAAGTGATGGTGCAAGTTCATAGAATCGATAGCCACCTCCACCTTGCCAATTAACAGATTTTGAGATGCCTCCGTTATCTTCACCAGATATGACCATATCAAGTCTTTTCTTGCAGTGTGTATAGGCATGATCCCCCATTTCAATACCAATATATTTTCTCCCCATTTTGTGGGCAACAGCAGCAGTAGTTCCAGAACCAAGGAATGAATCAAGAACTAAATCACCTTCATTGCTTCCAAGGGTAAGAATACGCTCAATTAAACGCTCCTGTTTTGGAGTTGGAAATACAGAATTAATATTTATTGTTTTTACTTCTTTTTTACCTTCTTGAGAATCACCAACCTCATCTCTAGTCCATAATGTCATAGCGACAATGCCATTTTTTGTTTCAGATAGAAATCTTTTAACAGCAGGAACATTATTTCCTTTAGTACCAAACCAAATTCTATTATCATCAACCATTTCTTTATATCGTTCTTCGCTGTATACCCAACTACGACCTTCAGGAGGATAAACCTCTCTTCCACTTGGAGTAACAATTTTATAAACATTTGATTCAACTCTCGGTCCAACCGACATATCTCCAGTTTTCCATATACCTCTTGGATCATTATCTGGATTTTTATATCTTTTATTTGCTTCGGCTGTTCTAGGTAATTTATTTAATTCAAAATCTGTTCCATTATTTTTTGCATAAACAAGAATTGAGTCGTGACATCTTGACAATGTTTTTTTTAAATTTATAGGTGAATAAGATCTTTGCCATACTACCTCATCAATAAAATTATTTCTACCAAAAACTTCATCACAAAGAACTTTTAAATAGTGACATTCATCAGCATCAATACTTATCCATATACTTCCATCGTCACTTAATAAATTGCGTAAAATTTCTAACCTCGGTTTCATTAGACTAAGCCACTGACTATGCTCTAAATTATCATCATAATGTTCAAAAGCAGAACCAGTATTATAAGGTGGATCTATATATATGCATTTTACTTGCCCCATGTACTTGTTCTCTAAAGCTTTTAGTGCAAGTAAATTATCGCCATGAATAATCATATTTTCAGTGTTTGGATATTGATCACAATTTGAAAGTGATTTATCTTCTATTAAGATTCTTGGTTCTACCATAATAGGCTTGTCTTTACCATACCATGTAAGTTCAAGTTTATTTGCCATTAATATCTTCTCCTTTTATCTCATCAGGTATAAATTCTACGATATCATCTACTTTACAATCGAGAACCCGACATATTTTTTCTATTGATTCAAGTGAAACATAAATATCTCTACGTAATCTAGTTGAGATATTTGCACTATATCCTGCTTTCTGCTGTAGCTGTGCAGGAGTCATATTTCTATCAATTAACAAATGAAATAATTTTTTATATGTAACTGCCATATAATTCCTCCTTATAAAATAAGCTTGTGTTTATTATATCACGAAAATGTGAAATTATATATAGTCTCAATATATATGGACTTTGTATCACAAAATAGAATTGTTGATATTTTATAATGATACTAAATTAAAAAGATAAATTTGAATAATTATTTTTTACATAAATTATTAGAATGATTGTATAATAAAGTTAAAGAATATTTTGAAAAAGAGGGATTTTTATGAGAGAAAAATTTACTAATTTAATAAATAATTTTATAAAAGAATACAAATCTAACAACAATCTTTTTGCTGAGTGGGAAGATGTACTTGTAGGATTTTCTAAAGTAGATGATAAAAATATGAACTATCTAAGAGAAGCAGTTATAGAGGATCATCACCTTGCGACAGATTATTTAGAAGATGCAAAGACTATGATTTCATATTTTGTTCCATTTAAAGAAAGCATTGCAAATTCTAACAAAGAAGGCACTCTTCCTTCAGATGTTTGGGTTCATTCATATCGGGAGACAAATGAGATGGCAGATAAGTTAAATGACTATCTTGTAGCAGAAATTGAAAAAATGGGTTACAAAGCAGCTAAACCAGTAGATTGTGGGATAGTTGATGGAAAGGCGAAGAGCAGATGGTCACAGAGACACATAGCATATCTTTCTGGACTTGGAACTTTTGGGCTTAATAATATGCTTATAACTGAAAAAGGTATCAATGGAAGATTTTTCTCAGTAGTTACAAATATGGAGATAGATACAGATGAGCCTTTGAAAGAAGAAAGATGTCTTTATAAGTTAAATGGCAGTTGTGGTAAATGTGTGGAAAGATGTTTTTCTGGAGCACTTAGATACGATGGATTTGATAGATTTAAGTGTCTGGAGATTTGCGTTGAGAATGAAAGAAATAATAAAATGGCAGATGTGTGTGGTAAATGTACAATTGGACTTCCATGTACTTTTAAAAATCCATTGAAATAAAAATACAAAATATAAAGATAATAAATAATTGTTCTATAGAAGATTACTTTATATAAAACATTTATAAAGATAAGTGAAATTTATTTTTAGATAAAATTGATTACAAATTTGTAATACATAAAAATAGGATAAAGTCTTTTATAAATTGCAACTAAAGAATATAATGAATTAAAGTATATATTTATAAAAACTTAAATATTAAAATGAATTTAAATTTAAAATACTTCAATAGGAGGTAATAAAATGGGATTAATTAAAGCGATAACAGGTGCAGCAGGTGGAACACTTGCAGATCAGTGGAAAGAGTTTTTCTACTGCGATTCAATAGATGCTGAGACTTTAGTGGTAAAAGGTTCTAAGAGAATTTCTTCAAAGAGATCTTCAAATACTAAAGCTAGTGATAACATAATATCTGATGGTTCAGGAATAGCAGTTGCAGATGGACAGTGTATGCTAATCGTTGAACAGGGAAAAATAGTAGAAGTTTGTGCTGAGCCAGGAGAGTATACTTTTGACAAATCTACTGAGCCTAGTATATTTACAGGAAGCCTTTCTAACGGAATTAGAAAGACATTTGAAACAATAGGCAAGAGATTTACTTACGGTGGCGACACTGGAAAAGACCAGAGAGTGTACTATGTAAATACAAAAGAAATAATTGGAAATAAATTTGGAACAGCAATGCCTATTCCATTTAGAGTGGTTGATAGAAATATCGGTCTTGATATAGATGTTTCAGTTAGATGCAATGGGATTTATTCTTATAAGATAACTGACCCAGTTTTATTCTACACAAATGTATGTGGAAATGTTGAAGGTAGTTATGAAAGAGAAGAGATAGATTCTCAATTAAAAGCAGAGTTTATAGGTGCCCTACAGCCAGCATTTGCAAAAATATCTGATTTAGAAATAAGACCAAATGCTCTTCCTGCCCATGTTGATGAGCTTTCAAAGGCAATGAATGCAACACTTACAGAAAAATGGGCAGAACTTAGAGGGATTTCAGTTGTTTCAATAGGTTTAAATTCTGTAACATTACCAGAAGAAGATGCAGATATGATAAAACAGGCTCAGAAAGCAGCTATTTTAAGAGATCCTTCAATGGCAGCTGCTACAATAGCTGCAGCTCAGGCAGATGCAATGAAAACTGCTGCAGGTAATGAAGGTGGTGCAATGACCGGATTTATGGGCATGGGAATGGCTACAAATGCAGGTGGAATGAATGTAAACGGCTTATTTGAAATGGCTGAAGAAAAGAAAAAACAGCAGATGGAAGAGATGAAAAAATTTGCTGAAAATAATAACTCAACCAGTGCTAATGAAGTTGCAGGTGAGTGGACTTGTAGCTGTGGAGCGAAAAATACAGGAAAATTCTGCTCTGAATGTGGAGCTAAAAAGCCTGAAGATGGTTGGGTTTGCGAATGTGGAACAGTGAATAAAGGTAAGTTCTGTACAAATTGTGGAAAGAAAAAACCTGCAGGAATGCCTCTATATAAATGTGATAAATGTGGATGGGAACCAGAAGATCCTTACAATCCGCCAAAATTCTGCCCAGAATGTGGAGATAGATTTGACGAAAATGATATAAAAAATGATTAATAATAAAGTTCAAAAGATAAAGAGGTGGTTCTATGCCTAATGTTCAAGAGTTTAAATGCCCCAACTGTGGAGGGAGCATAGAGTTTGACAGTTCAAAGCAAAAGTTGAAATGTCCGTACTGTGATACAGTTTTTGATATAGATGATATAAAAGCTTATGTTGATATAAAAAATGAAGATGTTGCAGATGATATGAGTTGGGAAACTCATGCAGGACAAGAGTGGAATGACGGTGAAAAAGCCACTATGAACGTATATACTTGTAATTCTTGTGGAGGAGAGCTAGTAACAGATGAAAATACAGTAGCTACTAGCTGTCCGTTCTGTGGAAGTCCTGTGATTTTGACAGGGAGGCTTGCTGGAGATTTAAAGCCAGACCTTGTAATACCTTTTAAATTGGATAAGAAATACGCAAAAGAGAAATTAAAGGAGCATGTTAATAGCAAGAAGTTGGTTCCAGATTTATTTAAAGAAGAAAATCACATAGATGAAATAAAAGGGATGTATGTGCCGTTTTGGATTTTTGATGCAGATGCCGAAGCTGATGCGAGATATAAGGCGACTAGGGTGCATTTCTGGTCTGACGGAGATTATGATTACACAGAAACAAGCCACTATTCTATAGTTAGAAGTGGAGATATGAAGTTTAGAAATGTTCCTGTAGATGGTTCTTCAAAAATAGCCGATGAGCTTATGGAGTCTATAGAGCCATTTGATATAAGTGAGGCTGTTGATTTTGAGACTGCTTATCTTGCTGGGTATTTGGCTGATAGATACGATGTAACAGAGGATGATAGTGTGAGTAGAGCTAATGATAGAATAAAGAATTCTTCAGTTGAGGCTCTTGCTTCAACTGTTGACGGATTTTATGCAACAGTTATACCAGAGTACAATTCTGTGAGGCTTAAAAATGGTTCTGCTAAGTACGCACTTTATCCCGTTTGGATGCTTACAACTAGTTGGAACAATGAAAAATACACATTTGTTATGAATGCGCAGACAGGAAAATTTGTAGGTAATCTGCCTATGGATAGCAAGAAGTTTTTCAAACTCTTTGGAATATATGCAATTATAGCGACGTTGGTTGTTTATGCAGCTGCCTTTGCTATAAATATGCTTTAGGAGGTGGATTGTATGAATAGTTTAGGGAAAAATAATTTCAAAAAAGCGTCACTTTCTATATTTATAGCATTTAGTATGATTTTTTGTTCTGTATTCTTTAATTTGAAAACTATTGAAAAATCTTTTGCAGATGGAGATATGGAATATGCAGTTGACAGTGCAGAGGTGCTAACTACAGATGAGCTAGAAACATTGAAATCTAAATTGGCACAAATAAGCGATGAAAATAATATAGATGTTGGAGTAGTTACAGTAGATTATCTGGATGGAAAAAGTGCACAAGAATTTGCAAATGATTTATTTGAACAGAATAAATTTGGTAAAGGCGAAAATAGAGATGGAATACTTCTTTTAGTTGCTACTGAAGATAGAGAGTGGGCAATGAGTACTCATGGATCTGCAAAAGAAGCATTTAACGAAGAAGGACTTGATTACCTATCAGGCGAATTCCTTCCATACTTATCAGATGATGATTTTTACTCTGCATTTGAAAACTTTGCGGATAATGCAGGAGAACTCAGTGCAATGTATGTCGCAGGTGATCCTTATGGAGAAAACTACGATGATGAGGGAAATTATCCTATTGAAGGAGAGTCTACAGAAGAGGAAGGTATAAACAATAGCGTTTGGATACCTCTATCTATAGTAATAGGTTGTGCAATTTCATTGGTTATAATGATGATGTATAAATCTCAATTAAAATCTGTCAGAAGTGAAAGCAGAGCAGATGATTATCTAATGGATATGAAACTTGTAAAAAGCCAAGATATCTTCCTTTACAGAACAGTAACTAGAACTATGAGACCTAAAAACACTGACACAGGTGGATCTAGTAGCGGTGGTGGAAGTAGCTACGGTGGCTCAAGTGGAAGCTTCTAGAAATAATTACTGTTGTGCTGATTTCTAGCATTGTGATGTGCTTGGCTGCAAAACACAATTGCTGAAATCAAACATAACAGATAATAAAATACTATACGCTAGTTAAAAAGAATATGTAATTATATTTTTCGCATAAAAATATCCCGGTAACAAGGAAGCATTGTTGTCGGGATATTTTCATAATATATGGATCATCGAATAATAAAACTGTCCTTACTATAAGTATAATACTTAAACATGTAAAATAAAAATGAAAAAAATTGATAAAATAGATACAAAATTAACATAAATTATGTAAATACTTTATAAGAGATAAAATCAAAACATTAGCTTCGAACGGAGTTCGAACTAGACAGAAGAAATCGTCGAAGCCTGGAGTGAAATATAATATCGAAGTTCCTTTTTTTAATAAAGCAAATAAAAAGATGCCACAGAAAATCTGTGACATCCATAGTAGCTTTATTTGTTTTTTGCAGCCTGTCTAGCTTTGTTGTACTGTAGTCTTTCGTGTTCGTTTAGGTATCTTTTTCTTAGTCTTATAGCGTCTGGAGTTATTTCAACTAATTCGTCCTCATCTATAAATTCAAGAGCTTCTTCAAGAGTGAATATTCTTGGAGGAGCAAGTTTGATAGCATCATCTGAACCAGAAGCACGAACGTTTGACTGTTTCTTGTTCTTACATGGGTTAACAGTCATATCGTCTTTTCTTGAGTTCATACCTATTATCATACCTTCGTAAACTTCAACACCTGGGTCAACGAACATTGTAGCTCTTTCACTTAATGCATTAAGTGCGTAACCCATAGTTGTACCAGGTCCCTGAGATATTAGAACACCATTACTTCTTCCAGGTATTTCACCTTTGTGTTCTTCAAATCTTTCAAATGATCTTACAAGAGTACCTTCACCTCTAGTAACGTTTATGAATTCACTTCTGTAACCAAGTAGACCTCTAGTAGGAGCTATGAATTCTATTTTTACATAATCTCCTTCCATTTCCATTGATTCCATCATACCTTTTCTCTGGTTTAATTCATTTATTATTGTACCAGAATAAACTTCTGGGCAGTTAACGATAACTCTTTCCATTGGTTCAAGAAGAGTACCATTTTCATCTCTGTGCATTAAAACTTCTGGTTTAGATACCCCTAGTTCGTATCCTTCACGTCTCATGTTTTCTATTAATATAGAAAGATGAAGTTCTCCACGTCCAGAAACTTTGTATCCGTCAGTAGTATCAAGTGGTTCAACTTTTAACCCAACGTTTACTTCAAGTTCTTTTTCTAATCTATCTTTTAAATGTCTAGTTGTAACGAATTTACCACTCTTACCAGCGAATGGAGAATCATTTACTAGGAAGTTCATAGAAAGTGTTGGTTCTTCTATGCTTATCATTTCTATTGGCTGTGGGTTATCTGGGTAACAGATAGTTTCACCTATTGATATATCAGGTATACCAGATATAACAACTATTTCACCACTTCCAGCTTCTTCAGTTTCAACCTGTTTTAAACCTTCATATACAGTAAGTTTACCTATTCTACCTTTTCTTGGTTCTTCAGCTTCACCACATATGCATACATTCTGTCCTGGCTGTACTTTACCTTTGTAAACTCTACCTATACCAAGTCTTCCTATATAGTCATCGTAAGCTAGAGAAGATATCTGAAGCTGTAATGGTTCATCATCGTAATCAGGATAAGCTTCAACGTGATCTATTATAGTTTTGAATAGAGGAGATAAATCTTCACTTTCTTCTTCCATATCTAATTTAGCTATTCCCTGTTTAGCTATTCCGTATATTATAGGGAATTCACACTGTTCATCAGTTGCGTTAAGGTCAACGAATAAGTCGAATACCTCGTCAACAACTTCTTCAGCTCTCTGGTCTTTTTTGTCTATTTTGTTTATAAATAATATTGGTTTTAAACCACATTCAAGTGATTTCTGTAAAACGAATCTTGTCTGAGGCATTGGTCCTTCACTTGCATCAACAAGAAGTATAACTGTATCAACAGTTTTCATAACACGTTCAACTTCTGAAGAGAAGTCAGAGTGTCCAGGAGTATCTACTATGTTTATTTTGTAGTCTCCGTAGTTTATTGAACAGTTTTTAGAATATATTGTTATACCCCTTTCCTGTTCTAAGTCGTTACTATCCATTACACGCTCTCTTACTTCTTCATTTGCTCTAAATATTCCGCTCTGAGAAAGAAAAGCATCAACTAGAGTTGATTTACCAGCATCGACATGGGCGATAACGGCTATATTTATAATTTTATGCTTTGCCATAAGTTTAGCTCCCTTCTTTATATCATAACTTAACAAGTATATCACAATCATGAAAGTCACACAAGGAATACAAATGTTATTTTTTTCTTGAAATCATTTTCAAAGAAAATTTTTTTGTGTCAATGTGCAATTTCATTCATCTCTTTAAATTATAGTACATTATAGCACAACTTTTGTAAAAACTAATATAAAATATTTATGAAGAATCATTATAGAATATTATAAAAATATAGATAATTTATTTACAAATTGACTAGAATGTTATTTAATTAAATCGTATTGGTATATAAATTATTATTTTTGAGAAAAAAATATGTTTGATATTATACCCTAAGGGGGTATAATAAGATTATGAATTACTTCAGAAAGGGGAGGGATAGTATGAGCATAAGAGAAATTACATTTAGAATAGATGGAATGCATTGTGCAGCATGTGCAATGGGAGCTGAAAAAGCAATAAAAAAATTAGATGGAGTAGAAGAAGCTAGTGTAAACATAGCAACAGAAAAAGCATTTGTAAAATATGATACGGATAAAGTTGGAATAGAAGATTTTGCAAATGCAGTAAAATCAAAGGGATTTACTCCAATAATAGATAAAAAAGAATTAGAAAAGGTAGAAGAAGTTGGAGAAATTTCAAATTTAAAAGAGATTACATTTAGAATAGACGGAATGCATTGTGCAGCGTGTGCAATGGGTTCTGAAAAAGCTCTGAAAAAATTAGAAGGAGTAGAGGAAGCTAATGTAAACATAGCTACAGAAAAAGCATTTGTAAAGTATAATCCAAAGTTAGTAGGGATAGAGGATTTTGCAAATGCGGTTAAATCAAAAGGATTTACTCCAATAATAGATAAATCAGAGATAGAAGAGGTTAAATCTTCAACTGACACAGAAACTGACACAAAGGAAGAAATAGAAGGCAGTGGATTTGTAGCGCAGACAGATGAAGAGAGAAGACTTAGCAAAGAAAAAGAAATTCACGATATGTTTGTAAAATTTGTGATTACAATGTGTCTAGCCATACCACTATTTTATGTTGCAATGGGACCTATGATACCGTCACCACTTGGACCATGGCCACTACCAGACATAATAAGTCCTGATACGCATTTATTAAACTATGCATTAATACAGATAGTTTTAGTTGTTCCAATAATGATAATAGGAAAACACTTCTATATAAACGGAACTAAAGCAATACTTTCAGGATCACCTAACATGGATACACTTGTTGCACTAGGTACAGCAGCTTCATTTGTGTATAGTTTATACACTACATTCCAGATAGCAAATGGTACTGTAGATCATGCACATCACCATCAGCTATACTTTGAAAGTGCTGGTATAATAATCGCACTTGTATCTTTAGGTAAATACTTTGAAACTAAGTCAAAGGGTAAGACTTCAGAGGCTATAAAAAAATTAATCGGACTTCAGCCAAATACTGCGATAATAGAAACAGAGGACGGAGAAAAGGAAGTTCACATAGATACTATTAAAAAAGGTGATATAGTAATTGTAAAACCTGGTGAAAAAATACCTTCTGATGGTACTGTAGTTTATGGAACAACTTATGTTGATGAGTCAATGATTACTGGGGAAAGTGTTCCAGTTGCTAAAAAAGAAGGGGATTCTGTAACAGGAGCTTCTTTAAATAAAAATGGTTTTGTTAAGATAAGAATCGAAAAAACTGGAGAAAATACAGTATTGTCTCAGATAATTAGATTAGTTGAGGATGCACAGTCAAGAAAAGCTCCAATAGCTAAGTTAGCAGATACTGTGGCAGGGTATTTTGTACCTGCAGTTATGACAGTTGCTATAGTATCAGCTCTTTTATGGTACTTTGTTGGTGGAAAAGATTTAGTGTTCTGCTTGACAATATTTGTATCAGTTCTTGTTATAGCTTGTCCTTGTGCATTAGGTCTTGCAACACCTACAGCGATAATGGCAGGTACAGGAAAAGGTGCTGAAAATGGGATACTTATAAAAGGTGGAGATTCTTTAGAATCAGCGTATAAAGTAGATACTGTAGTATTTGATAAGACAGGTACAATTACAGAAGGAAAACCTGAGGTTACAGATTTAATTCTTTTAGATGGATCTGACTTTGGAAAAGACGATGTTTTAGGATTTGCAGCATCTGCAGAGAAGGTTTCTGAACATCCTCTAGGAGAAGCGATTGTAAGATATGCAGAAGAAAAAGAATTAGAAATATTTGAAACTAAGAATTTTGAAAATATACCTGGAAAAGGTATAAAAGCTATGATAAATGGAAATAATGTTGCAATAGGTAATAAGAAATTAATTGCTAGTGAAAATGTAGAGTTAAAAGATGCAGAAGAAAAAGCAACTACTCTATCTAGTCAGGGAAAAACACCTATGTATATAGCTATAAACGGTAAATTACAGGCTGTGATAGGTGTTGCCGATGTTGTTAAGGAAACTAGTAGAGAGGCTATAGAAAAACTTCACGAAATGAACATTAAAACTGTTATGTTAACTGGTGATAATGCAAAAACTGCAGAAGCTATAGCTAAAAATGTTGGAATAGATACAGTTGTTTCAGATGTTCTTCCTGAAGAAAAGGCTAAGGTTATAGAAAATCTTCAGAAAGAAGGAAAATTTATCGCTATGGTTGGAGATGGTATAAATGATGCTCCAGCACTTGCAAAGGCAGATATAGGTATAGCGATAGGAAATGGTACTGATATAGCTATTGAGTCAGCGGATATAGTGCTTATGAGAAATAGTATTTTAGATGTTCCTAAGGCTATTAAGTTGAGTAGAGAAACTATAAAGAATATTAAACAGAATTTATTCTGGGCGTTTGGATATAATACTGTTGGTATACCGGCTGCAGCTGGGTTACTGTATATATTTGGTGGACCGCTACTAAACCCAATGATTGGGGCTGCGGCGATGAGTTTAAGCTCAGTATCAGTAGTGTCAAACGCACTAAGATTAAAAACTATAAAATTATAGAAAAAAATGTCTCAGATTTTCTGGCAATGTCATTAAGTTAGCATTGTTAATGAGGTTATCTAAAAGAAAAATAGCAGGAAAGATTTTTGCTTTCCTGCTATTTTTATATTTTAAACACACAAATAAGACAGATAA
>NZ_JBLOUI010000035.1:0-25534 GCF_047807365.1 Peptacetobacter sp. AB800
AGAATATTTCCCGAAGGGCTTTGATATTACAAATGTTCCTCACGAACTAGTTCAGTTAGTTGAGTATAAACTAAATACTAGACCAAGAAAATGTTTAGGGTTTAAAACACCATTCGAGATATTTTATGATAAACTGTTGCACTTAGCTTGACAGTTCGCCTTTTAAATAATGATTTAAATTTCATGCCAAAACCTCTTTTTTATTATAAAATTATTAATCTTACTATCATATTTTATGATGTATATTTTTTTATTTTAATATAATTACAAAATAGGATGTCTCAAAACAAAACATCCTATTTTTAATGATTATTTATTTTTTTCTTCTTCAAAATATGGATTTGGTACACTTACTATTATTATTTTTGTAACCTTATTAGTTTTATTTAATAATGAGTGATTCTGATTGACTATTTTACTGTCTTCTCCATTTTTTAACATTACTTTATTCTTATATGAATAGTGTATTGAATCTCCTGGATATAGGTCTACCTCTGATTCAGCCATCTTTAGAGTTAATATACCTTCTAGAACATATATAAATTCCTCTCCAGAGTAATTAAAGCCATCGCTTTCTGCAGTCCCAGGAAGTATCTCTATTAATTTTGGAAACATTATTTTGTCAGTCAGATTAGAAGATAGATGATAGTTTATATATTTACCATCTGTTATCTCAAATACTTCTTTTTCATAACTTCTTATAACGGTTTTTTTGTGTTCTTTTGGTTTCATAAAGAAGTAAGTTAAATCTACTTCTAATACATCAGCAATTTTTTCAAGTGAGTCTGTAGCTACACTTGTAAGACCTCTTTCTAGCTGCGATAAAAATCCTATTGATAGATTAGTTTTTTCGCTCATATCTTTAAGAGTCATCTGTTTCTGTGTTCTGAGTCTTTTTATTTTAGCACCTATATTTTTATTCATTAAGCTCACCCCTACAGATTTATTTTTTATATACTATAGTGCCACATATTTTTATGTAGACAAAAAATTTAGAAAATTCTTATGTGCTTTATTTTTTAAGAATTTTTCTTTATACCTTTATTGTATATTTTTTTCTGATAAAAAACAATCTATTATCAGAATAATTTTTGTATACATTCAATTTTTATCTTTAAGGGTATATTTTTTTATTTTAACAGTTTGAAAAGTGTTTTCTCTTTTATTATTATGAAGATTATTTTCTTGATTTAAAATTAATTATAGTATAAATTTTGTTTTTATATTAGTATTATTAAAATTTTTAATAACTTTTATTTATAGAAAGAAACCCTACAGATTTATTATTCATTTTAATCTGTAGGGCTTTATTATTTACTATTGAGTTTTTCTAATATCTTTATGGTTTAATCTGGTTTACTTTATTAGAAAGCTGGTATTATAGCTCCGTTGAATTTTTCTTCTATGAATGTTTTTACTTCATCACTATTTAAAGCTTCTGATAATACTTTTATTTTTTCGCTGTCTTTGTTGTCTTCTCTACAAGCTAATATATTAACGTATGGAGAATCTGCTTCTTCTAGTGCTATAGCATCTTTAGTTGGGTTAAGATCTGCTTCTAAAGCATAGTTAGAGTTTATAACTGCTGCATCTACATCTGCTAAAGCTGTTGGTAACTGTTCTGCATTCATATCTATTACTTCTATATTTTTAGGATTTTCTGTTATATCTACTTTTGTAACTAATTCTTTGTCTGCTAATTTTATTATTCCATTTTTAGCTAATAATTCTAGTGCTCTTGATCCATTTGTTGGGTCATTAGGTATAGCTACTTTTGCTCCATCTGGTAAATCAGCTAAAGATTTTAAATCATTTGAGTATACACCCATTGGTTCTATATGAACTTTTGCTGTATATGTTAATTTATATCCTTTTTCTTTAACTGTTTCTTCTAAGTATGGTATATGCTGGAAGTAGTTAGCATCTAATGAACCTTCATCTAGTGCTGTATTTGGTAGTACATAGTCACTGAATTCCTGTACTTCTAATTCATATCCTTCTTTTTCAAGTATTGGTTTTACTGCTTCATTAAGAATTACTGCATGTGGGTTAGCTGTTGCTCCTACTACTATTTTTTTATCGTCTTCTGCCGATTTTGATCCACATCCTACTACTGATAATGCTATTACTGATGCTATTGCTACTGATAATAATTTTTTTAATTTCATTGTTTTGTCCTCCTAAACTATAGTTCTTTACCTTATGATTTTTATAATTACTGATTATTTTCAGTTTGATGTATATCCTTAGGTTCTGCAGCTACCTAAGGATTTTTTATAATCTCGAATACCTCGAGTTATAGGCTATTGCTTTAAATTTTATTTTTTCTATATTTTAAATCTATTTATCCTAGTTTTATTATATTTTTATGTTTTATTATTTTAGTTTTTTGTATATTACATTTCCTAATGACTGTATTATCTGTACTAATATTGCAAGAGCTACTACTGTGTATAACATTACGTTATCATCAAAGCTCTGGTATCCATAAACTATAGCTACTTTACCAAATCCTCCAGCTCCAACTGCTCCTGCCATTGCTGTACAACCAAGTATTGATATTATTGAAAGTGTTATACCTGATATTATTGAAGGCATTGCTTCTTTCACCATAACCTTCCATATTATCTGAGATTTTGTTGCTCCAAATGATCTTGCTGCTTCTATAAGTCCTTCATCAACTTCATTTAAAGCACTTTCTATTACTCTAGCTATAAATGGTGCTGAACCTATTGTTATTGGAACTATAGCTGCTGTTTCTCCTATACTTGTTCCAACTATTAATCTAGTTAAAGGTATCATTGCTATCATTAATATAATGAATGGGAAACTTCTTAAAATATTTACTATAAATCCTACTATTGAGTTTACTGTTTTGTTTGGGCTTAGCCCATTTGGTTTTGTAAGTACTAGTATAACTGCCATCACAAATCCTATGATTGTTGCTAATACTGTAGGAACCAATGTCATGTATATTGTTTCCCCTAATGCTCCAAGGAATAATTTACTTAAGAAATCGCTAATTGACATTTTCTATTTCCTCCCATCTTATATCTTTATCAGTTAAGAATTTTTTAACTGCCTCTCCATTTTCATTTGGCACGTTTATTATTAAAGATCCAAGTACATCGTCTTTGAATTTTTCAAGTCTACCAAATACTATAGATACGTCTATGTCTAATTCCCTAGCCATACTTGTTATTATTGAATCGTTTGATATGTCTTTAGGGAATAATATTTTTACGTTTGTTCCCTCTGGAAGAACTATATTTTCTTCTCCAAGTAATTTTCTAAGGCCTGCTGTATTTTTTAGGAATATTTCTTCTGTTTCTCCTACTTCTAATACCTGTCCATTTTCCATTATTGCTATTCTTCCACATATCTGTTTTATAACTTCCATCTGATGAGTTACAACTACTACTGTTATTCCCATCTTTTTGTTTATATCTTCTATTAAAGTAAGGATTGATTTAGTTGTATTTGGGTCAAGTGCTGATGTTGCCTCGTCACATAATAGAACTTTTGGATTAAGTGCTAATGCTCTTGCTATTGCAACTCTCTGTTTCTGACCACCGGATAAGTTTCTAGGTTTATCATTTCTTCTTTCCTTTAACCCTACTAATTCTAAAAGCTCCATTACTCTTTTTTCTTTTTCTGCTTTTGAGTATCCAAAGCATTCTAGAGGAAGTGCTACATTTTCAAATACTGTTTTTCTTTCTAGTAGTGAGAAATGCTGGAATATCATTCCTAAGTCTTTTCTTAACTCTCTCATTTCTTTTTCGTTAAGGTCTTTAACCTCTTTGCCATCTACTTTTACGCTACCTTCCTGATATGGTTCAAGTCCATTCATACATCTTAATATTGTAGATTTTCCTGCACCACTGTGTCCTATGATACCAAAAATCTCACCTTCATTTATCTCAATATTCACATCTTTCAGAACTTGCTTTTCCCCAAAGAATTTATTAACATTCTTTACTGAAATCATACTATCTTCCTTCCTTTCCTTGCTTCCATCTCATCAATAAATCTAAAAAAAGCCCGAGTATAAAACTCGGGCATTACTGTACGGATTTATACTCATCTATCAACTGATTATTACTAGTTGCAGGATTTAGCACCGCTGTATATATTTATACCGGTTGCCGGGTTTCACAGGGCCAGTCCCTCCACCACTCTTGATAAGACGTTGTTTATTAATTTTTTCTATTTGATGTTTTGTGTTCATCTATCTTGATTAATACTATATAATTTTTCGTAAATTTTGTCAATACATTTTTTCATAGTTTTTTCTGTTTTCAGAAAATTAACATCACATGCAATTTTTCTTCTTTATTCAATCTATTGAAATTTCAATTGCTTAGTATTTTTTACAATTCAAAAAATTTTTTTATTTTTTATCAGTTTATAAAAGATTTGCAAGTATATAATAATTTTGTTAAAAATTTTTTACAAAAAAAAGAATGGGTCTTCTAAGGGTCCCATTCTACACGCAGATTATTATTTTTTATAATTGATTGTTTTACCACGACAACCAGCCACTTCAAGAAACGTTTTCTTACGGTTTTTATTTTAACATTATTTGCAAACTTTTTCAAAGTTATCTATTTATTTTTATATATTATTTTTTTTATATTTATTTTTTACAATAAAAATGCTGCTGCAAGATATCTATCATAATATCTTAACAGCAGCACTTTTGGTAGGGCTACACATATATCTAATTTAATTTTTCAAGCTTATTATATTTTATCTAATAGCTTTTGAAAACAGGGTACGCCTATTTAACTGTTATATTTATATTATCTCCAGCTCCATCTATTACAACAGTAGATCCATTGTATATTTCGCCTGAGATTAATTTCTTAGCAAGCATAGTTTCTAATGTACCACTGATGTATCTCTTTAATGGTCTAGCTCCATATACTGGGTCATAGCCTTCATTTATCATTACTTCTTTAGCTCCATCAGTAAGTTCTATTTTTATTTCTCTATCTGCTAATCTATTTCTTAATCCCTGCATGAATATATCTATTATCTGTTTGATTTCTTCTCTATTTAGAGGAGTGAACATTATAATATCGTCTACTCTGTTTAGGAATTCTGGTTTAAATCTGTGTTTCATTTCGCTCATTACAACATCATTTACTTCTTCAGTTATGTTTCCACCTGATTCAAGTAAGTACTGACTACCTATATTAGATGTCATTATGATTATAGTATTCTTGAAGTCAACTGTTTTACCTTTGTTGTCTGTAAGTCTACCGTCATCTAATATCTGTAAGAATATATTAAATACGTCTTCGTGAGCTTTTTCTATTTCGTCGAATAGTATAACTGAGTATGGTTTTCTTCTTACAGCTTCAGTTAGCTGTCCTCCTTCTTCGTATCCTACATATCCTGGAGGTGGACCAACTAATCTAGATACTGAGTGTTTTTCCATGTACTCAGACATATCTATTCTGATTATATTATCTTCGCTATCGAATAAGTTTCTAGCTAAAGTTTTTGCAAGTTCTGTTTTACCAACACCTGTAGGTCCTAAGAATATGAATGATCCTATTGGTTTATTTTCATCTTTTAGTCCAGCTCTTGCTCTTATTACAGCATCAGATACAGCTGTAACAGCCTTATCCTGACCTATTACTCTCTTATGTAATTCATCTTCTAGTTTAAGAAGTTTTTCTCTTTCTCCTTCAAGAAGTTTTGTAACAGGTATACCAGTCCATTTTGATACTATTTCTGATATTTCGTCTTCTGTTACATCTTCTTTTAGAAGTGGTGTTTCAGATGCATTTTTCATCCGTTCTTCTTTTTCTTTTATAGATTCTTCTAAGTGAGGTATTTCACTGTATTTAACTTCAGCTGCTTTATTATAGTCGTATTCTCTTTCGTATTTTTCTACTCTACCTCTAGCATCATCTAACTGAGATTTTAAGTTTTTAATTTCTGTTATGTAAGATTTTTCTTTATCGTATTTAGCTGTCATTTCATCATTCATAGATTTTAATTCAGCTATTTCTCTCTGTATATCTATTAATCTTGCTTTACTCTTATCGTCTTCTTCTTTTAGAAGTGCTTCTCTTTCAGTTTCTAGAGTAAATAATTTTCTTCTTATTGAGTCTAGTTCTGTTGGAAGAGAGTCTATTTCACTTCTTATCATTGCACTAGCTTCATCTATTAAATCTATAGCTTTATCTGGTAGGAATCTATCACTTATATATCTATCTGATAATTTTGCAGCTGCAACTATTGCATTATCGTGGATTCTTATACCATGATGTATTTCAAATCTTTCTTTTAATCCTCTTAGTATTGATATTGTATCTTCAACACTAGGTTCTTCTGCTATTACTGTCTGGAATCTTCTTTCTAGTGCTTTATCCTTTTCTATATATTTTCTATATTCGTCGAATGTTGTAGCACCTATGCAGTTTAATTCACCTCTAGCAAGCATTGGTTTTATTAAGTTACCTGCATCCATAGATCCTTCTGTTTTACCTGCTCCAACTATATTGTGGATTTCATCTATGAATAATATTATCTTACCATCAGAGCCCTGAACTTCTTTAAGTACTGCTTTTAATCTTTCTTCAAATTCTCCTCTGTATTTTGCACCTGCTATTAATGCACCCATATCAAGTGAGAATATTATTTTGTCTTTTAGACCTTCAGGAACATCTCCTCTAACTATTCTTTCTGCTAACCCTTCAACTATTGCAGTTTTACCAACACCAGGTTCACCTATTAAAACTGGGTTGTTTTTAGTTCTTCTTGATAATATTCTGATAACACGTCTTATTTCGTCATCTCTACCAATTACTGGGTCTAATTTATTCTTTTTAGCTAAATCTACTAAATTTGTACCGTATTTAGCTAATGCATCGTATGTACCCTCTGGATCCTGAGTATCTACTCTCTGATTTCCCCTTACCTGGTGAAGTACACCTAAGAATGCATCCTTAGTTATACCAAATTCTTTTAATATCTTGCCTGTAGCTGTATTTTTTTCAAGCTCTATAATAGCAAGCATAACGTGTTCAACACTTATATATGAATCTTTGAAGTCCTTTGATATTTCTTCTGCTTTTAAAAGTACCTCGTTTATTCTTCTAGTAGCTGTAACCCCCTGAGATTGAGCTCCTTCCCCATAAACTTTAGGTATTCTATCTAATTCATTTTCTACAGATCTTCTAACTGAATCTGGAGATATTCCCATTTTTTCTATTATATTAGGAATTAATCCATCTTCCTGATTCATTAATGCTGAAAATAAATGTATTGTATCAACCTGCTGGTTGTTATGTCTGACAGCCTCTTGGAAAGCTTCATTCAGACTCTTCTGTACTCTTACTGTCATTTTTTCTACGTCCATAATCTATCCCTCCATTTTTATGCTCTATCATTTATTATTATAGATTTTCTCAAATCTATTAAACTATCTAGAAGATTTTCTCCCCTAGTAGTATCAAACCTTAAATTCATTACAAAACTCTTATCCTCATTGAAAAATCTAAACAAATCATTTGAAGATGCATTTAAATATAGATTTGTATCAATCTGTCTATCCTCTCCAACCATGAGATTGTTGCATTTTTCTAAGAATGAGTTTCTAAAATTCATAGTGTATGCACCTGAATTTTGATCATAGCTGTAAAAGGCTACATTGTTGAATACTCCAATTAGATTAGAGTTTATAAAATTATACATTCTGTTATTGTTGTATATTGATATTTGTTCATATATATACTCCCTAAAAATTGGATGTACGTTTTTTTCAAGCTTTACCGCCAACTCTTGTGGCATTTCAAAGTATATCTTCCAGTACTTTGGATTATCCTTTTCTAAAGTAAGAGCTGTCTTTTGTCTGCCTTTATCTTCAAATTTATATAGTTTACAGATAAAGTTACTTTTTTGAAGAGAAGTTCTCTGTTCTTCAAAAAAGGAATCAAACCACTGGAGTATATTTCTATCTAGCTTCAGCATCTAAATCCCTTCTTCCTATTTATATTTTTTCTTGGATAAGGAATTGTACTCCTCCATTAGCTGATCTCTTTCTGGTTTGCTGCCCTTATAAGAGATAGCTGGGTTTATCATATACTCCCCATTTCTTACCCTCTGAATAAAGTCTCTTTTCTTCAACTTTGTAAACAATGTCGAAAGAGATGTTTTCGGATAATCAAAGATTTCTGCCATTTCATCTAAAGTCATTCTTATCTTATTCTCTCTATCCATAGCTTCTATAAGCATAAGTGGAATTAAATCTTTTTTTGTATAAGACCCTTCTACAACCTTGACGAAATTTTTTAAGCATATATTTGAATACTTATCCTTCTTGGGTACGAGGTTTCTACTTTCTGTATATTTTTGATCTACATCAACTTTTGATGAACTATTTATCTCAAGCACTTTACTCACCTCGTTTCTTCCTCTTTCGTTAACCCTATCATAGTCCTTTTTTAAATGAATGTCAAAGCAAGTTTTTGTGAAAATTTATCTCTTGCGCTAACTTTTATTTATCTCATAGATAAACTTTTTAATTTTAGTAAACCTAGTATTTTCAACGGCTTGAGTTTAATTTTAAAAAAATATCAATTTTTTTGAAAAAAAATTTTTAATAATCGTTATGTGCTATAATTATCTTAATAAAATTATTTGCAAGAGGTGTTTTTTATGGCGGGGGATTTAATTTTAACAAGTCAAAAGTTAATATTAAGCACAAATTATATGCTTTTTTTATACGGATTATTTACAATTTTTATGTTTTCACTTTTAGATAGGTATATGAATGAAGTAAGCTCTATGGATTTTTTATATCTAGGATTATTTGATGCAATGGTGGCTCTTCCACTATTTTCATTTAAATATCCTGATACAAGCTATGGATTTTTATTTTTAGGATTATCTATAATTCCTCTATTAAAACTTTATCAGGCATATTGTAATAGTAAATACTTTCATTTTATAAAGCTAGTTAATAGATTTGCAGTTGTCGTTACGATTGCAGTATTTTTATTAGATAATGTATCTATTTTCCCAGTAGAACATTCTGATACTTTTATTTATATAATACTTTTTATTGGTTTACTGCTTACTACATTTTTAGCTGCAAATATATATAGAGAAAAAAGTATTACCCCTATTTTTTCTTCAGCTAATTTAATACTTATACTTAGCATAGTAGGCGGTGCTTTGGGTGAAAGTATAGAGATAATAATTTTAGGAATTTTAATATTCTCAATAGTGGCTACAGTTGCCCTTATTGATAATTTTGTAAAAGAATACAGAAATAAAACATTGATATATATGAGAGAAAAACTAGTATATAAAGATATCCTTACATCAATGAAAAATAGGCAGTCTTTTGAAAAGCAGTTAACAGAAGATGATAAAAATATAAATGATTTTAATTCATATTGGGCTATTTCTATAGATTTGTCAGATATTAAATACGTAAATAATAATTTTGGTTATTCTCATGGGGATAAATTAATACAAAATTTAGCAGATAGTATAGAAGATACTTTTGAAGATATCGGCAACTGTTTTAGAATAGGTGGTGATGAGTTCATTATTCTTATCAAAAACGAACCTAAAGAAAAAGTTGAGAGATATATAGAGTTATTCCAATCTGTGGTATCTTCTTACAACAAACTACACGATATTAAAATGATTACTTCTTTAGGATATGACTCTTATAAATTTGGTTATGATAAATCTATATTTGATTTAGTGAGTAGAACAGATTATATGATGTGTAAAAACAAAAGAAGGTTTAAAACATCATGGATGCCTGACGCAAACGAAGAATTACAAGAATAGAGAATAATAACTAACTTAGTGTATTGAAGAAGATAGAAAAAAACTCCTCTACAATGCAACTTGATTGCCTGTAGAGGAGTTTTTCTATGACTTCACTATCCTAAAGTTATTAACTTATACGTTTACATTTCTTTTATTTTATAATCAAATCCAGCTTCATCCATTATGTTTAGGTATGGCATCGGATCAAAATATTCTGGAGAGTATACACCTTCTCCTGTCCATATTCCTCTACCTATAAGCTCTATTGCTATTGCTGCTCCAAATCCTGTCTGAGCAACTACAGCCTGCATTCCCCAATCCTTCATAGATTCCTGATTATCAAATGTCTGGTACATCATTATTTCTTTTTCTTTGCCGTCTTTAATTCCTTTACAATGTATACCAACGCACATTTCTCCAACCATTTCATTTCCTATATCTTTAGGCTGAGGAGCACACGCAGCTACAACATCTCTAGGTGAAACCTTCACTCCACCGACTTCTACAGGCTTAGTTCCTCTAAGTCCTAACTTATCTATAACTTTTAATGCGTTCATTAAGTTTTCATCAAGAGATATTTTATACGTAACTCTTTCTAGTCCGTACTGTTCAAGGTATCTAGGCATTGTAACAGTTTCTTCGTGCTCAATTTTGACTAATGTGTTTTCACCTACTTCTGGCATATCAAATTTTTCTTCACCAGCAAAGGCATCTTCTACTATAAATCCACCGTTGTTTTTATCCCATTCAACATTAGGATTCATACATTCATCTAAAACCGTCCACACATTAAATCCAAATATAATATCGTCTTTATCTGCAGAATGTATCTGAAGATTTCCACCGTCTTTTACATGTATTTCTTTTATTTCATCAAATAATTCTGTTGCTGCGTATTTTGCAAATACATTTACAACTCCTGGATCTATTCCCATGCATATACAAGCTAACTGTCCATTTTCTGCCCATTTTTCGTGTCTATCAAAGTTGTATTTTGTCATAGGCTCTGTATAACTATTTTCTATACCTAAACCAAATGCAGGATTTTCCATTGGAACAGACCAAGTTCCCATATTTCCGTAATTTACTCCCGCCTCAAATGCTGCATCAAATATATAATTACTTAAAAATGGAGCTGTTGCATCCATAACAAAATCTAAGTTATATTTTTTTACAAGTTCTTTCATACTTTCTTTTGATTTTGCATTTACAAATTCAGGCTTAAATCTATCGTAATCTCCTAGATTATCACAAACCTCTTTTGCTCTCTCTAAATCGTAGTCAGAAACAACTACAAGCTCTAGCCAATTGCTACTTTTATCTCTTTCTTTTAAAATCCTTAAAATTGATTCGCCGACTGCTCCGGCACCTACTAATAACATTCTCATAATTCTTATCTCCTCTTTGTATATATAGTCTTGCATCTTACACAAATATGGATTTCTCTTTTTATTGTAAATAGGAATAAAAAATACCAACCTTACAAAAACATAAAAAGAGATACAGATACACAAATAAATGCATCCATATCTCTGTCCTTTTGCCAGTTGGTTATATCCTCGTAGGCGGTGAATTTAATCACTCTCTCCAAAGTATCGTCAGACTGCCCTCCTTTTGCCTGTCAGTTTCCACAGAAACAAGATGAAATTTCTGTTTTGCTTCTTCGGCGCTTTTTACAAAGTCTCTAATGCAGTCGTCATCCGAACATATTTGATTGTCATTTTTATAATATAAGATTTTTATCAAACTGTCAAATTTTTTAATTCTAAATATTTATTTTTTTAATACTTATCTAATCCCAACCATCATCATCTTTATCTTCATTCTTTTCATAACTTTCCAGCTGACTTACATGATATCCTATATCATCCAACATACTCTCTTCAAATTCCTTTAGAATACTTTCCTTAAAAGTTATAGGAGTTATCTTTTCTATTGGTTTTGCAAGTCTAAATGCTGCCTTTTTAAGCTCAGATAATTTTGAACTAGATGAATCATCGTCCTCAGATTTATTTATACAGTCTATAAATTCATCCAATGAATAAACCTTAAATTTTTTAATCTTTTTCCCCTCTGCTATAGACTCAAGCAACGCTATAAAAATATCTTGATAAGTCGCATCTTTTCCCATTTTTAAAGCTTCTGCAGTTTCTGGAATAAGATTTTCAAAGAGAATTCTTTTTGGATTTTTACCAACAACTCCTCTGCTTTCTGCATAAGGTAATATCTTTTCATCTGGATAAGAAATCAATCTATTCATAAACTCATCGTCTGTTATTCCATCTATGTAGTATTTATTTCCTTTTAATCCTTCAATTTTTTTAATCCGGTCAAAATATCCTCTAAGCATATTTCTTCTTATAGTATCATTGCTGAATATAAGACCTCTCCCAAGTGGCTCAGAAGGTTTTATTTCTATAAACTTAGTATCCTCTTTTATAGGCTCTCTAAGTTTTCTGTTTGGAGAAACTCTAACAGCTATTAAATCATCATACCCTTTGCTTTCTAAAAGCCTTAGAGGACAATTATCATAAAATCCCCCATCTATAAAGAATTTACCATCTATATCTTCACTTTTAAAAACAGGCAGATTTGCACTAGCCATTATGTAGTCCTTTATCTTGCCTTTAGGAATATCCTCCTTAAAAATCTCCACTGGTACAGGTTTTAATCCGTCAAACTCAACTGTAACAAGACCAAAATCCATTTCAGATGCGCGGATTTTATCCTCATCTATATAAGTATCCAAAATTCTTCTAAGCTTTGTAGTATCAATTCCTTTATTTGCTATGACTTTTTTTGCTTCAGTAGATGCATATTCTAACATACTTCTATCTATATTCTTGTCGAGCAAATTCTCCATAAACTGGTTATCCACATTGAATAATGTCTCAGGTTGCATATTTTTCCACATATTGTAGCATACATCAAAGTCACCCTGAACTATCATAGCTGCATTAAATGCACCTATAGATGTTCCAACAGCTCCTTTAAATTTATATCCTCTTTCAAAAAGTGCCTTTAGTACTCCTAAATGGTATGCGCCTTTTGATGATCCACCTTCTAATGCAATTCCCTTCATAATTATCACCTCCTGTGATAATAGCTAAATTCCTAGACCAAATTTTTTACCTAGACTTAAAAGACCTCCATCTAGATAATCTGTATTTACATTAAATTTCCATTCACCGTTGTGTCTATACATTTCACCAAATACTATCTCTGTATTCTGACCTACACTATCATTTATCTGGTAGTTATATATTACTTCTTCTCGATCTAAATCTATTATTCTCATAGATAAATAGTCAAATCTATCGTAATATCTAAATACATCACCGTACTCAGTTAAAGTAAGTGCAAATGCTATCTTTCTTATTTTATTAGGTATTTTAGACATAGTTATGTAAACTTTATCTTCTCTTTCGTTTAATTTAACTGATTCAGATGGATGCTCTCTATTTTCACTGTAGATAAAATCTTCGTAGCTAGTCATAGTTCCGCTACCATCAGTTAAGAAAACAGCTGTACCCATTTCAAAATCATCTTTCTTTAAATAATTATTTACTCTATAATCAAATTCAACCAAAACATTTTCTAATTCTGGTATATCTCTTGTAAGTTCAACTTTCTGACCTTTAAGTATTTCCTTCATCTTAAAAAATTTCTCCTTCTACTAAAAATTTCTACTTATTAGATTATACAACAAATCTCTAAAAAAAGTGAACTTTACTAGTAGATTATATGTAATTTATTCTTGTTCATCTTCTTTCTTTTTTCTATATTTTTTATTTGACTTATCGATTGTTATATTTACAAATCTCTTCTTTTGTTGTTTTTTTAGATTTCTTTTTTCCTTTTTCTGTTCTTTCTTTTCTTCTTTTATTTCTTTTTTATGTTCTCTCTTTACTTCCTGAATATGTTTGATTTTTTTAGTACTTTCTTCTATCTTAACTATACTAGCTTCTATTTCTTCTTCGTGCTGTTCTAGCTTCTTATTAAATCTCTTACCTATTATCCACGAAACTAAAGTTAATCCTATAAATAATCCTATTTTTATTGGACTATGTATAAATCCTGTTATATCTTCAGAAATATAACTTATTATTATAAACATTACAAACTTACCAGTCAACATAGGTGGTATAAAGTCTATTAATTTTTTCTTGCCACAAAGTGCAGATGCCAAAGTGGCCCGGCAACTAGGCATAAATGGACATGCATAAGCTAGGAACAAAATACTGAAACCTTTTTTATCAACCCATTCTATTACCGAATCTACTTTATTATTCTTTAAAAGCCACTTTAAAATCCTAATATTTCTAAATCTAGACACCACTAAAAATAGCGCCGTTGTACCTAGCCCTGATCCAATCCACGATATGACAAGACCTTTGAACATACCAAATATTGCAGCATTTGCAGAAACTATTGCTACGAGTGGAAGCGCTGGTATAAAACTCTCTATAAATGCACTAAAAAGACCTGCAATTATAGATAATATTAAATTATCCTGTGCTATATATAATAAATTTTGAATGTGCTCCATAATAAAACCCCTCTTATCTATATGATACAAATTAAATAAATATTAGTTTTAATATTTATTTTTATTTGTTTCTTTAATATATATATTTGATATATGCTCTTATTATACCTTCTTATTCTTGAGGAATTCTTAACTTTTTCTATAAATATTCTAAAAAAGCTGCTACATTTTCTCCCCTAAAATGTAACAGCCTTTAAATCATTCTATAAAAATTCACCCTATATAATTTAACTTTATAAATATAAATTTGTTTAATTAAAGCTATCCAACGTATGCTTCTGCTTCCATTTCCTCAACAACTTCTGTTTCAACTTCTTTATTTCCAGCAACTGCTGTAAATGCTGATACAAACATTATTGCAACTCCTATAGCTTTTCCAATAGTGAATACTTCACCTACTACAGTCCATCCTATTATAGATGCAGCTATAAGCTCAACAGATGCTACAACACCTACTATTGAAAGCTCACAACCTCTTGCAATTCCCTCAGCGTAGAATATATATGCCATCGCCGCTGGGAATACTCCTAGAAGTATCATATATGGAAGTACATTCATGTCTGTAACAAATCCTATCATTTCAACTGGTTTTGCTGAAGGTATCATAAATATTGCTCCAAATAAAAATCCATAGATTAAAATTGTTTCACTTGAAAATTCTTTTAATGCATTTTTACTTATTATTGGCATTAATGCATAAGTTATTGCTGCCATTATTCCCATTATTATTCCGTATGTATTTATTCCTTTTAGATCAAGTACTCCACCAGTAACTGCCATAATTGCTCCAATACAGCATAAAATTAGAGAAATTATCTTAGCTCTAGTCATTTTTTCTTTATAAACTATTTTTGAAAATACCGCTAAAAACAATGGTGAAGTATATAAAAGAACTGCAGCTATTGAAACACCAGTCACTTCTACTGCTTTAAAATAACATTTATTAAAAAGCCCCTGACATATTATTCCTATTGCTCCACAATATAAAAGACATTTTAAATTTATTTTTAAAACTTCTGGTCTTCTTATTAGCGAATATAATGATAACACTATAAATCCTATAAATAATCTAGTAAATGCAACCTGTTCAGATGAAAGACCTCTTTCCATAAGCATATTTCCAAATAATCCTAGCGTAGACCATAAAATCCCTGCCATTGCTATAAATACGTATGAATTTGCACCTTTTTTCATATAATTACCCCCTCAATTTTTTATTATTACATTATATTTGAATAGCAAAATACATGCCATTTATATAGTATTTTTATTTTTACATTTAACATTTATAAAAGTTAGCGTTTGCAATATATACAGTTTTTTTCTTATGATTATTTCAATTTTTATCATTTTTTTATTTTGACTATATATTTTTTTATCGTTTTTGTAGATATTTTTAAGTCATTTTTAACTTATTTATTCTTTTTCTCTTCATACAAATCAAAATAGACTTATTTTTAAGTCTTTTACAACTTATTTTTTAATTTACTTATGATTAATATTGTCTAAATAAGATTTTTAAGTTATATTTGACTTATAAATATACACGAGGAGGAAATTATGAAATATAGTAAAGATTTTTATCAAAAAATAATAGAAGCTTCCCACGACGAAATCTGTGTTTCTGACAAAAATGGTGTGATTATATTTTGTAATAAATCATTTGAAGAAAACTACGGAATTTCAAAATCAGAAATGATTGGAAAAAATGTAGAATACCTGGAAAATCACGGATATGCTACAAAGAGCCCTATTCCCCTTGTTATACAGAGTAAGAATCAGATTACAGTAGAACAAGAAACTCATACTGGAAAAAATTTACTAATAACAGCTACACCAGTTTTTTCCGACAATGGAGAAATTGAATACGTTGTTGAAAATGTAAGAGATATAACAGAATTAAACAAAATAAAAACAAAACTGCAGACCACAGAAAAAGAAATGAACAAGTATAAATCAGAGGTAGAAACATTCTATAGAACTACATTAAAATACGAGGACAATATTATAAGCAACGGTCCAGTTATGCAGAGTATTATGCAAACTGCTGATCAAGTTTCAAAGGCAAATGTAAATATTATGCTACTTGGTGAATCTGGAACTGGAAAAAGCTCACTTGCAAAGTTTATTCACCAGCACAGTCATAGGGCAAATGGTCCATTTATAACTATAAACTGTGCAGCAATCTCTCCTCAACTTCTAGAATCTGAGTTATTTGGATACACATCTGGTGCATTCACAGGTGCTAGTTCCAAAGGAAAGGTGGGGCTTGTTGAGCTTGCAAACGGTGGAACTTTATTTTTAGATGAGATTGGAGATATACCACTTCCACTTCAGGCGAAGTTTTTACAATTAATACAAGAAAAAACCTTTCTTCCTGTAGGTGGAATAAAACAAAAGAAAGTAGATATAAGAATTATATCCGCTACAAATGCGGACATACTAGCAAAAGTAAAAGAAAGAAGTTTTAGAGAGGATTTATACTATAGATTAAATGTAATAGAAATAAAATTGCCTCCTCTTAGGGAACGTGGAGATAATCTATTGAATTTGATTCGCTACTACTTTAAAAAATACTCTATACAATTTGATATGAAAGATAAAGTAATATCTGATGAAGCAGTTAAATTTATAGCTAGCTATAATTTTCCTGGAAATATTAGAGAGCTACAAAATATAATGCAAAACATCGTACTTACATCAAAAAATAATTACGTAGATGTAAATTCTCTTCCAGAAAAAATTATATATACAATCAAAAATAATAATTCTAACAAAGATGATAATTTATCAGTTTACAATAATTCATTTGTTTCTGATTTTGATAGCTGTAATGATAATAGTATTAAAAACAAAACAGATAAATTTAGTATAGATAATAATATAGATTCTAAAATTGTTGAAGATTCTCAAAAAAAACATCCTATATCTTTTTCAAAAGTAAACGATATCAGTTTTTGTATAGATGATAATAATTTGCAAGATTTTGACACTCTTATTTATAATTTCGAAAATAAGATTATTTCTGAATATTATAATAAATATAAAAGTAGTTACAAAATTGCTGAAATTTTAGGAATTTCGCAATCAAAAGCTAGTAGACTTATAAGAAAGCACATAAAAAAATGATATTAAAAATGACTTTTTTGTCTACATAACCTTGTAAAATGCAATTTTTTCTGCTATTATATTAGTAAAGAAATGCAGTTGACATTTCTTCTCACAAATCATTTTTGTGTAAGTCTAATGTGATACGAACTTCTCTACTTGGGATGTTTGATACTTTAGATGAAAAATTTTTTACGAGGTGCAGAGAAAAAATATGTTAATGAACACACACTTTCAGATTGCTAAATCAGTGTTAGAAAATATGGATGAAAAAAAGGCAGTATTAATAAGTGAAAAGAACTTCGTGTACGGCAACGTTAAGCCAGATGCGTTTTCAAAATATAAATTAAAAAAGCATTATATGGAAGAATCTTTCAACATGATTATAGAAAAGATTAAGTACTTATGTAGCTTAACTCTTGAGTCTTTATCAAAAGTATTTTCTACTAGCAGACTAAGCCAGGAACTAGGTGTTATATGCCACTTCTTATGTGACTTCTTCTGTGTTGCTCACAGCGAAAGATGGGAGTTCAAACACAGCATGAATAAACACGTTATATATGAAAGAGAGCTTGCTGCTAAAGCTAAAGAAACTGATTTAGTAAAAATCAAAGGCGACGGAGATATAAAAGAAGGAGAATTCGAATCTTTCTTCAATACTCTTTACAGCCAGTACAAAAGTAATGGGAATTATATAGAAAACGACTTAAAGTTTTCTACTTATGTATGCAATAGCGTTACTGATTTTGTTCTTGGAAGTATACTTTCTAATAGTAATGCAAATGCAGGTTTACAGATAGCATAAACTAATCTTTATACTATGAATTTTCGGGGATCGAGCACGGATCCCCTTTTTATTTTACAAATAAAAAGAGTGATATCTAGTATTTATAATACATTACATAGATTATCACTCTTTTATATTTTATAATTATTTTATTTTAGATATTATTTCTAATGCCTCAGCTACATTATTTACAACATACTTAGCTACTGCTTTTACATCTTCTCTTGCATTTGCCATAGCAAATCCATGCTCGAAACCAGCTATCATACTCATATCATTAGGAGAATCTCCTATTGTCGCAACTTCTTTTGGATCTACTCCTTCTTTTTCAACAACGTATTCTATCGCTTTATTCTTAGCTACACCTTTTGGCACTAAGTTTATAGTATTTTCACTAGAGAAATAAATATCTAGTTTATCAGAAAATTTTTCCTTTAACTTAGCTTCTATCTCTTCAAGTTCTTCTGGATGGTTAGAAGCAAATCCTATATTGCCCACCTTGTTGTCAAAGCTTTCTCTATTTGCAAAATCTGGCTCTACTATAAAATCATTAGAATAAGAGTTGAATGCACTTCCATTGTTTAGCACAAGCATATTCCCATCAAATTTAAAGTATATTTCGGCTTCCATCTCTTTTACAGTCTTTATTTCTTCATATTCTTTTATTACTTCTCTTACTAAATCATCACTTAAAGTTCCAGTAAATATTAGATTTAATTCACTATCATATATATATGATCCATTTTCTGCTATGAAATATCCATTTAGAGATATATCATTTTTTACCATTTCATATCCCTGTCTAAATATTCTTCCTGTAGCTATATTGAAAATTCTTCCACTTTCTTCTATTTTCTTTACAGCTTTTGCATCTTCTTCACTAACCCCCTTGTGATAAAGAGTTCCGTCTAAATCACAAAATACATATTTTATCATAGTTTATTTACTTCCTTTTCTTCAGTTTCTTTCAAAAATTTGATTTATAGTATTATTCTATTAGAACAATAAATTTATTATTTTAGTGTTTTTTTACAATTCTTCAAGCATACTTTTTAAATCTATTAATATCTGTCTTACTGCTCTACGTCTTACCTTCTGTCTATCTCCTCTAAAGTTATTTTTTCTTACTTTAGTTTCTCCATTTATAGATATCGCAGTATAAACTAGACCAACTGGTTTTTCATCTGTTCCACCACCAGGCCCTGCAACACCTGTTGTAGATAATCCTATATCTGCCCCAAGTCCTTTTCTTATACCTTCTGCCATTTCTGTAGCTGTCTGTGGACTTACTGCCCCGTATTTTTCAAGAGTTTCTTCAGATACACCAAGTCTTTTTACCTTTGCAGCGTTAGAGTATGTTACACATCCTTCAAGGAATACATCAGATATTCCAGGGTAGTTTATTAATGTCCCAGCAACTAAACCACCTGTACAAGATTCAGCTGTTGCAATAGTTAAACCTTTTTCTACAAGCATTTTAGCAACAGTTTCTTCTATTTTAGAATCTCCGTCTACTAACTCTTCTCCACCTTCTGCGTAGATATATTTTCCAACTCTTTCTCTAATCTCTGCAACCTTTGCATCTAATAACTCTTTTGCCTCTTCATCATTTTTTGCTTTAGCAGTTATTCTTATAAGTACTTCCATCTCTTTTGCATAAAGCGCAACAGTTGGATTAGTTTGATTATCTAATATATCCTCTATTTCTAATTCAAGAGCTGACTCACCTATTCCATTAAATCTAAGTACTCTAGAAACTAGCATACTATCTGTAAACTGCTGTAAAAATGGTCTAACACTTTCATTAAACATAGCTTTCATTTCCCAAGGTGGTCCAGGCAATACTATTATTCTCTTGCCATCTTTTTCAAATATAGCTCCTGGTGCAGTTCCGTTGTTGTTTTTTAGAACTGTAGCTTCTACTGGAAACATCGCCTGTTTTTTATTATTTTCTGGAATTGGTTTATCTGGTGCAAATTTCATACATCTATCTTTTATGTACTCCCAAGATTCTTCGTGAAGCACCATTTCCTGTCCAAAATATTCTGCTGCCATTTCTTTAGTTAAATCGTCTTTAGTTGGTCCAAGACCTCCAGTTGTTATAACTAAATCGCTTCTTTTTAAAGCTTCATCAAAACATTCTAATAATCTCTGTGGATTATCTCCAACTGTACTCTGATGGAATACTCCTATTCCAAGTGCAGCCAATTCTTTTGATATATACTGCGCATTTGTGTTTACTATATCTCCAAGTAATAATTCTGTTCCTACTGATATTAATTCTGCTCTCAAATATTTCACCTCATTTTTTATAATGTATACAATAAATTTTATCAGAATAATTTTACTTTTTCAAATCACTAAAGTTAAATATACATCATTTTTTTAATTTATTAAATTTATATATTCTTTTTCATTTGTCATAATTATAAAAAGATGTAATAGAACCACTACATTGTTAAAGTTGATGTATTGCGGTTCTTTTTAATATTATTATTTGACAATATAATAATAGTTAGGTGATTAATGAATATTTTATTTTTAGAAATTACTTTAATTTAATAAATAGATTTTAACAAATCAAAAGGAGTGAATAACTTTGAAAAAGAAAATAGCAGTAGTGATGGGTGGAATATCATCAGAAAGAGAAATATCTTTAAAATCAGGATCAGGAGTTTTTGAAAGCCTTGATAGAGAAAAATACGAACCTATAAAAGTTGTAATAGATGAAAAAACTGATATAATAACAAAAATACCAGATGACGTTGATTTTGCTTTCCTAGCACTTCATGGAAAATTTGGTGAAGATGGCTGTGTTCAATCTGTATTAGAAACTAGAGATATACCTTACTCTGGATGTGGACCACTAAGTAGTGCAATGTGTATGGATAAAAATATATCTAAAAAAATATGCAAAGCCTCTGGAATACCGACAGCAGATTGGATAACAGTTAAATCAATAGAAGAAATAGATTACGACAGAATAGAAGAAATGGGATACCCAGTATTTGTTAAACCAAATTCTGGTGGATCAAGTGTTGCTACTTTTATGATAAAAGAAAAAGCAGGAATAGAAGACGCTGTTAGACAAGGACTTGAAGTAGATACTGAAGTAATGATAGAACAGTACTTACCAGGAGAAGAATGTACTTCATTCATACTTGACGGTGAAGTATTCCCTACAGTTTCTATAAAATCAGAACAGGAATTCTTTGATTTCGAAGCTAAATACTCTTCAGATAATGGAGCCGTTGAAGAAGTTGTTTATCTTGAAGAATCACTTCAGAATAAATTAAATGAATACTCAAGAATGTGTTGGGATGCATTCAACTGTAGAGCTTATGTTAGAGTTGACTTTATAATAAGCAATGGTGTTCCTTATGTTCTTGAACTTAACACTCTTCCAGGACTTACAGCTACTAGCTTAATACCAAGAAGTGCTGCAGCTAAAGGAATATCTTACTCTCAGCTGTTAGATAAATTAATTTCTTGCTCTCTAAAATAATATTCTATATAGTATTAGAAAAATGGGACTGTTGCAAATTTGCACAGTCCTATTTTTTTATGCATTCTATTTTATTTTCTCTAACTTTATTTTCTAAAGTATAATATAATAGTAATTGAGATTAATGATTTTTATAATTACTTTGAAATAAAGTTTTTAATAATTATTTTTCAATTTATAAAATATAAATTTATTTTTTGAGGGTGATAATTTGATTTTTTCAGATTTTAAATTGGAAGGCAATCTTCCTATATACATACAAATCAAAAATTATTTAAGTTCTCTTATTAATAAAGGACTTCTTCCAAATGGCAGTAAACTTCCATCTACAAGGGAGCTTTCAAAAATACTAGATGTCAGTAGAAATTCAGTTATCGCTGCATATGACGAACTAAAAGCTGACGGCTTTCTATATTCTGTGAACGGAAAGGGAACATTTGTAAACTCAGAAAAACTAATATCTTCATCTGATTGGAATATAGATTGGGAAAGTCTTGAAAATAGTTTTTCAAAAACTGCAAATGAGCTTGATATAGTAAAAAATGAGATTCCCTGGAGTTCTGATCTAATTTCATTTAAAAGTATCTCTCCAGATGGAGATTTATTTGATATGGATGAATTTAAAAAGTCCTTTATGAGTAGAATTTCTGTTGAAAGCCATAAATTACTCAATTACGGATATGCTCAGGGTTATAAACCTTTGATAGATTTTTTAGGTGAGTATATGAAGAAAAAAGGGTCCTTTTCTAAATCTAAGACAACATTGGTTACAAATGGTTTTACTGAAGCATTTGACCTGATACTATCTTCATTTACAAAGCCCGGTGATATGATATTATGTGAAAATCCAACGCACAATACTTCTATAAAAATCATGAGAGCTCATGGAATAGATATAAAGGGTGTAGACATTGGCAAAGATGGACTAAACTTTGATATGCTTGAGAATATTTTAGAGGAAAATGGAGATTCTATAAAATTTGCATATCTTACACCTTCATATCACAATCCAACGGGAAGTGTAATGCCACCAGAAAGCAGACTCAGATTCTACAATCTTATGAAAAAATACTCTATTCCTATCATTGAAGATGGATTCAATGAAGAACTATTATATTCAAGTTCGCATATATTCCCTCTTTCATCATTTGATACATCTGGAAATGGGGTAATATATATAGGTAGTTTTTCAAAAATACTTTTCCCTGGAATGAGAATTGGATGGATTTATGCAGACAAAAAAATTATAAACAGGCTATTAAGTGTAAAACGTTGTAGAAATATACATACTTCATTCTTAGATCAAGGAGTTCTTTTTGATTATCTAAATAGTGGAAAATTTGAAAAGTATATAAAAAAAATAAGAAAAGTCTATGGAGAAAAATTTAGTGTTGCTCGTAAATATGTCGAAAAATATATCGACAACGAATATATTTTAGGCGATGGAGGGCTACATATTTTTATAAAGCTAAAAGGTATTGATGCAAGAGAACTTTTAGATAGGTGCTACAATAAAAAGGTTATATTTATGCCTGGAGATATATTCTTTACAGATAATAGTGGATATGATACCCTAAGACTTGGGTTATCTAGGCTTTCACTTGAAGATATTGAAAAAGGTATAAAAATAATCGGTGAAACTATAGATGAAATGAACGAAGAAAATAAATAATTAGCAAGGAGATATTATGAATTTAATTACGTTTGAAAATATATGTAAAAGTTATTCA
This sequence comes from Peptacetobacter sp. AB800, assembly GCF_047807365.1. NCBI lineage: Bacteria > Bacillati > Bacillota > Clostridia > Peptostreptococcales > Peptostreptococcaceae > Peptacetobacter > Peptacetobacter sp. AB800. The sequence continues at coordinate 23,484 of NZ_JBLOUI010000035.1, forward strand.
GAAAAAAAATTAATAGAAAATCTTTCTTTTGGTATAAATGACGGTGAAAAAATTGGTCTTATTGGTGTAAATGGAACTGGTAAGTCTACTCTTTTAAAAATTGTCGCTGGTGTAGAGGAAATAGACAGCGGTAAAATAACAAAAGCTAATAAAGTAAGAATAGAGTACCTTCCTCAGAGCCCAGATTACGATGAAAATGCAACTGTTCTTGAACAGGTTTTCAAAGCTGAATCAAAGGAATTAAACCTTCTTGGAAGATATCAAGATTTATTAAAAAAATTAGAGAAAGAATACTCTGATAAAGTTAATGACGAACTTATAAAAGTTCAGGAGCAGATAGATACAATGAATCTTTGGGACTTAGAAAATGATGCTAAAGCTGTCCTTACAAAGCTTGGGATAGACAACTTTGACCAAAAAGTTTCTGAGCTTTCAGGTGGTCAGAAAAAGAGAATTTCTCTTGCATCTGCACTTATAACACCTTGTGAGCTACTAGTGCTTGACGAGCCTACCAACCACTTAGACAGCGATACAATAGACTGGCTTGAAGAATATCTAAACTCAAGAAAAGGCTCTCTATTAATGATTACACACGATAGATACTTCCTTGATAGAGTTACAAACAGAATCCTTGAACTAGACAAAGGTAGACTGTTTAGCTATGAAGGAAACTATACTCTATTCTTAGAGAAAAAAATGGAGAGACTTCAGCTTGAATCTAGTATGGAAGATAAAAGACAGAATCTTATCAGAAATGAGCTTAAATGGGTTAAAAGAGGTGCAAGAGCTAGAACAACTAAACAGAAAGCTAGACTTCAGAGATTTGATGAACTTGTTAATCGTGAAGTTATAAAAGAAGACGAAAAAATAGATATCTCTGTAGCATCAAGCAGACTTGGTAAAAAAATAATCGAAATAAAAAATATATCTAAAAGTTTCGATGGTAAAAAAGTTATCGACGATTTAGAATACACTCTTGCCAGAACAGATAGAATTGGTATTGTAGGTAAAAATGGACTTGGTAAATCTACTCTTATAAATATTTTAAATGGTAAATTACAGCCAGATAGTGGTACAGTTGAGATTGGAGAAACTGTTAAAATAGGTTGTTTCTCTCAGGATGACTCTCACATGGACCCAAATATGAAGGCTATAGATTATATCAAAGAAGAAAGTGACTATATAACAACTGCTGATGGAACTAAAATCACAGCATCTATGATGTGCGAAAGATTCTTATTCAATGGTACTCTTCAGCACACTATGATAGAAAAATTATCTGGTGGTGAAAGAAGAAGACTTCACCTATTGAGAGTTCTTATGGGCGCTCCAAATGTACTTCTGCTTGACGAACCTACAAATGACCTTGATATAGAAACACTTAGCAGACTAGAAGACTATCTTGATGAATTTGACGGTGTTGTAATAACTGTATCACACGATAGATATTTCTTAGATAGAATATGTAACAAGATTTTTGCCTATGAAGGAAATGGTAGAATCTTTATCTTTACAGGAAACTACAGCGATTATACTATTTTCAGAGAAATTCAAGGAATTGAATTTGAAAACGATAAACCAGAAAAAGTTGTTGAGCCTAAGAAAGAAAAAGAGAAACCTAAGTCTGATAAAAAGACTAAGTTCTCTTATAAAGAACAGAAGGAATATGATTCAATTGATTCTGATATAGAGCAGTTAGAAAAGAAAATAGCTGCACTTGAAGAAAGTACTGCAGTTTATGCTACTGACTTCACAAAACTTCAGGAAATAATGAATGAAAAAGCTGAACTAGAAAAAGAACTTGAATATAAATATGAACGCTGGGAATACTTAAATGAATTAGCAGAAAGCTTCCAGTAAAATAATGAAAATAAAAAGACTGTCCCCTACTCCAGGCTTCGACGACTCACTCTTTAGAGTAACACATTTCAAAGTCGTGATGAACTGCTACCCGTAGAGTGGACTGTCAAAATAAATAAAAGTTAAATTTATCATCCAGCAAGGTATTTTCCTTGCTGGATATTTTTATGCTACTTTTAAAAATTCTTCAT
>NZ_JBLOUI010000036.1:0-25441 GCF_047807365.1 Peptacetobacter sp. AB800
CATCCAATTTTTGTTTTGCGGTTACATTACTTCTAGGCATAAAAATTGCTCCCTTCTAAGTTTAAAGTGAATTTATTTATTTCACTTGTCCACTCAGAGGGGAGCAGTTCACCTCACGTCTCCAGATTGTCGAGTTCGTTTTGTCTATGACTTTCAATCCACCAAGTTAGATATTATCCCTATAAAATTAGATTTATACCAATCTCTAACAATACACTAAATTCATATATGTAAAGAAAAAAATATATTAGTACCCCTCGACAATCCACAGCTGTGCAGTAATCTATCAACAAAACAAATTACCTACAACACAGCGAGGACCGGAGAGAGGACTAATATATTTTTTCTTTACTCCTAATAAAATCCCATTTTATCTACATATTCAATAACTATCTCATCCATTTTATCTTCCGCATCTTCAAGGCTTTTACACCCATTAAATATCGGATTTCTATATTTATGAGAAAGCAGTCTATCTTTATTATCCCGCATACCAAGCACATACTGAGATCTTAAAAAATCATTCTTCTCAACATAATTGACATGCTTAGTATTTTTTATCGACCTAAACAAAATCTGAGCTTTCTTCAAATCATTCTCAATACAAGTATAATACAGCACCGCAGTATTTATCAGATTTCTAAAATACATCCTATCAGTCATCTTCTTAAATCTAGCTGGATTGCCATCTCTGACATCCCAGATAATCTCTTCAATCCTATACCCAGAATATTTTCCGTCCAAAATCTTCTGGAAAAGAAGAGTCCGCGCTGCTATAGATAAAGAAACTATAGTATCGTCATTTATCTCAGTCTTTTCTAGCTCATTTTCCAATCTAGATACCAAATATTTCTCAGTATCTGGAGAAATTCCATCCTCTCCTATTATAGAATTAGAATACATCACAGAAACTGTAAATATATCATCTCTTTCCATACTCTTATAATGTGTACCATCACCGTAGAAATAGCTTGGAATACACATAGTCAAATCCAAAACTATTGTAGATATAATTATTATTGGATTTTTGAAGTATATTCCAGCTGCTAAACACAACACAGATAGTACAATATCACTCTTTGGACCAGCAGAAATCGCCCTTTTCCAAGCAATTACATGCCTGTCAAATTCCAAATCGCTTCTTATTTCGCCATTTTCTATATTTGCTCTACCAAGATAAGTTCCTTGAAGCTTGTTCTTTTTTATTCCTACAAACTTTTTATCCTTCCTTATAACTATAATCGGACCTGCATATAGCTTTGTAAATCTAAGCCCATTCATCTCTGCAACCTTTCCATGTGCAAACTCGTGTATAAGAACAAAAACTGCCAACTGCACAAGAAAACAAACAGATAACTCAAATATACTTAAATCTAAAAATGCTACACTAAGCCCAATAGCAACACCAACCGATGTATATATAAGGAGTTTAAAAAGTTTAAATAGTGTCTTTCCCATGGTATCTCTCCACAAAATTATCTAGTCTAACTACTATATTTATATAGCCTGACTTTATACTTCAGCTTCTAATTTATCAACAAGCTCTGCAAATACGTCTAATGCTTTTTCAACTGATTCTTTCTTTTCCATATCCACTCCAGCTCTTCTTAACTGGTCTAGTGGATATTCTGAGCCACCGCTCTTTAAGAATTCTATATATCTATCTACTGCTGGTTTTCCTTCTTTTAAAATCTGTGAGCTTAATGCACTCGCAGCTGAGAATCCTGTAGCATATTTATACACATAGAAATTAGAGTAGAAATGAGGTATTCTCGCCCATTCTATTCCTATTAATTCGTCTACATTTGTAGAATTTCCATAGTATTTTTTATTTAATTCATAGTATATTTCTGTAAAATCATCCGCTGTAAGTGGTTTTCCAGCTTCAACCTGTTCATGAGCTATTTTTTCAAATTCAGCAAACATAGTCTGTCTATGTACTGTTGTTCTAAACTGCTCTAAGTAGTAGTTTAGAAGGTAAATTCTCTCATCCTTAGATTTTGCATTTTCTAATAGATAATTTACAAGTAATAACTCATTAGTTGTAGATGCAACCTCTGCAACAAATATTTTATAATCTGAATATATATAAGGCTGAGTATTTCTTGAATAGTAGCTGTGTACAGAGTGTCCTAATTCGTGGATTAATGTAAATAATGAATTTAAGTCTTCTGTGTAGCTAGTTAGGATGTATGGCTGAGAGTCGTAGCATCCCCAAGAATAAGCTCCACCTTTTTTACCTTCATTTTCAAAAGCATCTATCCATCTTTCATCAAACGCCTTCTGAATTATAGATAAATACTCTTCTCCAAGAGGAGCAAGTGCTTTTAATATAATCTGCTGTGCTTCTTCATAAGGTATTTTATATTCAAATTTTTCAGCTAGAGGAACATAAAGGTCGTACATGTGTAAGTCCTCTATTCCTAAGAATTTTTTCTTAGCTTCTACATATCTATCTAATGTAGGTATGCTTTCGTGTACAGCATCTATTAAATTGTTGTACACATCTACACTTATATTATCCGCAAATAATGATCCCTCTATTGCAGAGTTGTGTTTTCTCATTTTTGCATAGAATATTTCTGATTTTATAGCTCCGTAAAGACTTGATGCATAAGTGTTCTGGAATTTTTTGTATGTAGAAAATTCCCCTTCAAAAGCATCTTTTCTCACTCTTCTATCTCTGCTCTTTATAAGTAGAGAATAGTTGAAGTGGTCTATCTTTATCTTTTCGCCGTTTTCCCCTTCTATCTCTGGGAATTCCATATCTGCATATGCAAGCATATCATACACACTTTCAGGAACTGCAGTTAATTCTGAAACTGAAGCAAGTATTTTTTCTTCGCTTTCTGATAATGTATGTGGTTTATCCCTTAAAATATCGTCGATGAATTTTTTGTAGAATGTCATATCTTCATCCTGCATATATTCATCTAAAACTTTTTCGTCCATAGCTATTATCTCTGGCACTAAATAAGATGAAGCCACTCCAAAATCAGATGAAATCATCTCAGATTTTACAGAATCTGCCTGATTATCGTTCTTTCTTGTATCCTCATGGTGTTTCATATGAGTGTATACATATAATTTTTCTATAACTCTAGATGCTTCTTCTAAAGTCTTTAAAGCATTTAATAAATTCTCTTTACCAAGAGCTAATTTGCCTTTATACTGCGCTATCTTATCAGTTAATTCTGCTGCCTTTTCAATATCTGCATCAACTGACTCTTTATCTGGGTACATCTTTGCTAAGTCCCATTTATATTTTTCTTCTATATTGTTTCTTTCTATTCCCATAACTGCCTCCTATATATTTCCCGGGAAATTACACACTAAAGAACTGCTATTAAAATAGCTCCTTCTGATGTAAATGTTCCCATTATTGGTCCTATATTAGCAACAAGAGTTTCCTCGAAATTATAGTGGTCTACTATAAATTTCTTAATTTTTTCTGCTTTTTCTGGACAGTTTGCATGCCCAACTATTACGTCTTTGTGCTCTATTTCATTTATATCAACACAGTTTTTGATATATGTGAATAGTTTTTTAAGACTGTTGCTTTCACCTCTAGCTTTATCTATAGGTTTAACAAGACCTTCATCTATTTTGATTATCACTTTAAAATTAAGTGCGTTTATCAATTTACCTGCGATAGGATTTACTCTACCACCTTTTATAGCATTTTCTAAAGTATCTAGAGTACCATAGAATACCATATCTTTCTTCATCTGTTCTATAGCCTCTAAAATTTCGTCCATATTCTTTCCAGCTTCTATTAACTGATGTGTCTTTAAAATCATAAGCGCAACTGCTATAGAACCATTCTCAGAATCTATAACCTCAATTCTCTTATAATCATGATCTTCAAGATACATATTTTTAGAAATAACAGCATTACTATATGTACCTGATAACTTAGAAGTAAGTGTAAAAACTATTATCTCCTCGTATTCTTCATTTCCATAAACTTCCATAAATCTCTCTAAAGAAGGACTTGAAGTCTTTGGAAGCTCCTTACACCCTCTCATCTTTTCATAGAAAGTCTTCTCATCTATATCTACCCCTCCGATATAAGAATCCTCTCCAAAAGCCACATTAATTCTAACAATCTCAGGATTAACTATATCAACTATCTCCTGAGGAAAATCACATGATCCATCTGTAACAATCTTTATATTTGCCACTTTGAAACCCTCCTAAACCACTCTATTTGATTAACATACATATTTTTAATATCTTTTGACTATCTGAACTTGCATAACAACCTAAAAAAGCACACTGTTATACATTTTTATTATACTATATAACAACATTAACGTCGAGCTTCTAACAACATTACAAAAAACATATTCCTACATCAAAAACTAACAATCACAAACCTATAAACTGTTGAAGAAGTATACAACACCTTACTATAAAATCTCGATTCAAAAAAATTATAAAAAATGGCTGTTAGAAAGAATTTTGCACGCAGACTATTTAAGACTTAAACACAAGTAGCTCGCACCGACAATTCTGCAAGCGCCCCAAAACATTGAAATGTGTTACATAAATGGTTGGGGCGCTGAAGCCTGGAGAGCGAATACTTGTGTTAAGTCAAAGTCTGCGGCAAAATCTTCAACAGCCATATTTCCTATAATTTTTTAATCCGAGATTTTACGTAAGGTATTGTAAACTTCGAAACAATTCCTACGAAGATACCCGTTACTAGTGATGTTATTAGCATAAATGGCAGATAAGTAGTCATAGCAATATTTTGAACTATAGCCGACGCAACAAGCAACTGCCCTACATTATGCCCTATCGCACCACCAACACTTATACCAATAGTAGAAAAACCTTTAATCCTACTAAACAAATACATCACAACAAGACTCAAATATCCTCCACCGATACTAAACATCAAATAAGACATCGGCCCTGTAAAAATAGAAGAAAGAATAATCCTAACTGTAAGAATAATAAACGTATCCTTAAACCCAAGTGTCATAAGAGCCACCAAAGTAATAATATTGCTAAGTCCTAGCTTTGCACCAGGGAACACTGCAACCATTGGATTAGGAATAAATCCTTCTATTATATATAAAATCAAACTGTATCCTACCATAAGCCCAAGGAAAGTCAGTTTTTTCGTTTCTATTCTCTTTTCAGACATAACGTCCTCCTTTTTAATAATTTTGTTACAATTGCTATTATATCATAGTATATTATAATTAAACAAAATACTCTACAAAGGTTGGTCTTGCTAATGAAGAAAAAAGAAAATTGGTTTACTGGAATAGATTATTACGATAATTATTTTGAAAAAGACATAAAAGTTGAAAAAACAACTATAACTGAAAACATAGATTTAAAAATACATAAACTTGTCGAGCTTTGGTACGTTTGCGACGGCGAAGGAACTATAAACATAAATGGATTAAACTATTCGCTAGAAAAAGATACCTTCCTTTGCCTATATCCATACCATATTTATAGTGTGGAGGTCGTAAAGCCAATCAAAGTCTATACGATAAAATTCTACATTGGTCTTTTTATGCACACAATGTGGGAAAAGCACGACAAAGGTGTGAATTATCAATTAGTTCATGAAACAGAGCCATATCAAAAATGCTCTGATCCATATATAAAATCTAGATTTGAGTATATACTATCTGAGTACAAATCAAATAAATTTGGCTCTGAAAATATAATCTTATATGCTGTTTTAGAGGTTTACACTCTATTTTGCAGAAATTCTCTTGAACTTTACGGTGATTACAATAGTTTTAACTCACACCTTAAAAACGAGGATAAACTTTGGAACCATATAAAAGATGCTATTTTATATCAGGGAAATAAGTCATCTTTAGAGGATATTGCTGAGGATTTAAGCCTAAATCCGTCGTACGTAAATCAGCTAATAAAAAAGAAATCTGGTTATACTTTTAAAGAGCTAAAAGACTTTGGAACTATTGTAAATGCGTGCTCACTGCTGCATTTTGAAGACTTATCAATCTCGTATATAACAGAGCTTTTAGGCTTTAAAAACGTTCCTTCTTTTTATAGGGTTTTTGAAAAATACATCGGAAAATCTCCAATAGAATATAGAGATGATAATATAGTAGATAATAAAAGATTTTTTGCCATGAAAGACTTGTATTTAAAAGTTATTCAGTATATTTACCTACATTTTTACAAGGATATAACTGTTGAAGATGTCGCAAATGAGCTACATATCAAGACTTATACCATAAACTCTATCTTAGAAGAGTACTACTTTACCTCATTTGCCGAGGAACTTGAAAAAGTCAGACTAAGACTTTCTTACACTTTGCTTAAAATAACAAAACTCACAATACTACAGATATCTTGTGAATGTGGATTTAAGAGCCTTTCAACATTCCAGAGAGCATTTGTAAAGTATAATGGAATTTCTCCAACTGAATACAGAAATATTAAAAAATGATAAAAAAACTTATATATTTGACATAAACTCGCTTTTTTCGTGTGCTATAATTTCTTCCCGAAAGGAGAGATTTTTATGTTTAATAACTTATTTAATTCTATAGATTTAAAAGGTTTACACCTTAAAAACCGTATAATTTTCCCAGCAATGGGGACTAAAATGGCTGAGGAGAACGGAAATGTATCTCAGCAGATGATAGATTACCAAGTTGCCAGAGTGAAAGGTGGATGTGGACTTAATATGAGTGAGGTCTGTTCTGTCCACAAAGCTAGTGCACCAAAGGGATTTTTGGCAATTCACAGCGATTCTTTAATAGAATCACATAAAAGATTTACTGAAGCTATCCACAATGCAGGTGGAAAATGTGGAATACAGCTTTGGCAAGGAAGTTTAGCATCTTCACTAGATCCAAATGCAGAGATTTTAGTTGCAGATGACTTTAAATATGGTAAATACACTATCCCTAAAATAAGTGTAGAAAAAATTAAAGAGGTTGTAGATAGCTTTGGAGAAGCTGCTAGAAGAAGTGTTGAAGCTGGATACGATTGTATAGGATTCCACTGCGGACATAATTACCTACCACACTCATTCCTAACTGCAGGTATGAATAATAGAGATGATGAATATGGTGGTAGCCTTGAAAATAGAGCAAAATTCCCTCTTGAATGTATAAGAGCAATAAGAAAAAATATACCAGATGACATGCCTTTAATAATGAGAGTTGATGCTCATGACGATTACTTCAAAAACGGGCTTACTATAGACGATATTATAAAATTCTGTTTAATGGCTAAAGAAGCTGGTGTCGATGCACTAGATATTTCTAGAGGAAATATGATTACACCTGGTTTAAAATATGAAGTTCCACCTATTGATATTCCAAATGGATTCAATGTTGAAAATGCAGCTAGAATAAAAGAAGAAACTGGTATGATTACAATAGCTGTTGGAAGAATTAACACTCCAAAATTAGCAGATGAGATAATTGCAGATGGAAAAGCAGATATGGTTGTCGTTGGTAGAGGACAGCTTGCCGATCCTGAGTTTTGCAATAAAGCAAAAGACGGAAAACTTGATGAAATAGTGTACTGTGTTGGATGTAATCAGGGTTGTTACGATGGATTTACAGATCCTAATGTTCCATTTATAACTTGCTTGAGAAACCCACTTCTTGGACATGAGTCTGATGATTTTATATCTAAACCAACTGAAAAGAAAAAGGTACTTGTTGCAGGTGCTGGTGTAGGTGGACTTGAAGTAGCTTGCCTTTTAAAAGAAAAAGGACATGATGTAGTGGTATATGAATCTTCTGACCATACTGGAGGTCAGTTCTTAACCGCTGGAAAAGCACCTAGAAAGAATGAAATGCTACTTGCTGCACAGTCTTATGAGAAAAAAGCTGAAAGATTAAATATAGAAATTCACCTAAATACTCCAGTAAATGCAGAACTTATCAGAAAAAAAATGCCTGATGAAGTGGTTGTTGCTATAGGTGCAGTACCTATAAAAATACCCGTAGACGGATATGATAGTGATAATGTATTCTCTTCTCATGATGTATTAAATGGCAAATCTATTCCATTTGGAAAATGTGTTGTAATCGGTGGTGGACTTGTTGGTGTTGAAACCGCTGAATTTATTAAAGAAAATCTTGAATTAGATGTTACTATTGTAGAAATGAATGATGAAGTTGCTAAAGATTTAGGAGCTATTAGAAAAATCTGTGTCATGGAATCTTTAAGTAAAAGCAATATAAAAATAGAAACTTCTGCAAGACTTACTCGAATAGGAGATGGATTCGTAGCTGTTGATAGAGATGGCGAAGAGGAATATATTCTTGCCGACAGCGTCGTTATGGCTATCGGTGCTAAAGCCAAAGCTCACGACGAAATTAAAAATGAATGTGAAAAACTATCTATCCCTTGTCACGTTATAGGCGATACTAAAAGAGCTAGACGTGCTATAAACTCTATAAGAGAAGCTTACGAGGTAGCTGGAGAAATATAGATTTAAAGTATAAAATTATAAATTTTAACTAGATAAATATTGATTAAAAAGTTACTAATCACCATTAAATATATATTATAAAAAGCTGTTGAAGTTTTACTTTTATTTAATTAAAGTTTCTTCAGCAGCTTTTTTATATCCCTAATTTTGAGTAAATATCACTGTATTTCCTTAATTTTTCTGATAAATTTTATCATCTTTTTTTATTTATTAACTTCTTTTAAAATTTTAATATCCCTTCAAGTATTGATTTTAATTGACATCTATAAGTTTTTGAGATATAATATCATTAAATTAATGATAATGAATTTCATTACTTTTAAGGAGGAATTAGAATGAATACAGTTTTTGATTTAAAAGTTGGCGAAAAAGGCCGCATTCATAATATACATGGAAACGAAAAATTAGCTAAAAGACTTCTTGCTCTAGGTTGTATAAACAATACTGAAATAGAAGTAAAAAAAGTCGCTCCATTTGGAGACCCAATACTTGTAAGATTTAGAGGACTTGATCTTGCTATCAGAAAATCTGACGCAAAGAACATAGTTCTTCAGTAAGGAGGTAGAATTTGTTAAATATAGCACTTTTAGGAAACCCAAACGTCGGTAAAACTACAGTATTCAACCTACTTACAGGCTCAAATCAGTACGTTGGTAACTGGCCAGGCGTTACAATAGAAAAAAAGGAAGGATTTCTTGAAGACGATATAAAAATTGTCGACCTTCCTGGAATCTATGCAATGGATACTTTTTCTAATGAAGAGAAAGTTTCTAAATCATTCCTTGAAAAAGAGGATGTCGATTTAATTTTAAACGTTGTCGACGCATCAAACTTAACTAGAAATCTTTACTTAACTACTCAGCTTATGCAGTTCAACAAGCCAATAGTTATACTTTTAAATATGCTTGATGTTGCAAAAGCTAAAGGAATGGAGATTGATACTCATAAATTAGCTCGTGAATTTGGAGTGACTGTTATCCCAATAGTTGCAAAGAAAAAAGAAGGTGTAGATGACATAGCTTCTAAACTAAGAGAAGCTGCAAGAAAGCCGTTTATCTACTCTACTAATTGGGGAAATGAAGAGGAAACTTACAAAATAATAGAAGAAAAACTTGCTCTTTGTACAAACTTCCCAAAAGAAGATAAAAAGACTATAAGCGATAAGATAGACAGCATAGTACTTCATCCAATATTTGCTTATCCAATATTTATCGGACTTTTACTACTTCTTTTCAAATTTACATTTGATTGGGTAGGAGGCCCACTTCAGGAGGGATTTGCGGGACTTATTGAAAACTATATTGCAATTCCAGCAGATGCCGCACTTGCAAACTCTAGCCCTTGGTTTAGATCTTTAATAGTAGACGGTATAATTGGTGGACTTGGCGGTACACTTCCTTTCTTCCCATTAATATGTACTCTATTCTTTGGAATATCTCTGTTTGAAGACAGTGGATATATGTCTAGAACAGCATTTTTAATGGATAGAATAATGAAAAAAGTTGGACTTTCTGGTAAGGCATTTATACCTATGATAATGGGTATGGGATGTTCTTCTCCAGCAATAATGGCTACAAGAACTCTTGAAAGCGAAAAAGATAGAAAAATAACTGCACTTATCGCACCTTTAATGACTTGTGGTGCTAAGTTACCAGTTTACGCATTATTTGTTGCAGTTTTCTTCCCTAAAAATCAGGCGCTTGTAACAGCATCTCTTTATTTAGTTGGAATCGTGGCTGCGATAATAGTAGCTCTATTCTTCAATAGAACTACTTTCAAAAATGAGGTTGAGCCATTTATATTAGAGCTACCTGAGTACAAAATACCTACAATCAGCGCTCTACTAAAAAATACTTGGAATAAATCTAAAGGATTTTTAGTTAAAGTTGTTACTATAATGTTTGCAATGTCTGTTGTTATTTGGGCATTCTCATCATTCAACTTTAACGGATTCACAGAAAATATAAATGATTCTTTCCTAGCTTATATAGGAAAAGTTATAGCTCCTATATTTAGACCACTAGGATTTAGCGATTGGAGAACTTCAGTTGCCCTTCTTACTGGACTTGGAGCAAAAGAAGTTGTTGTAAATACACTTAGTATACTTTACGGTAACCTAAATGAAGTATTACCTACAGTATTTACAGGTGTTACAGCTTATGCATTCCTTGTTTTCACAGCACTTTACACTCCTTGTATAGCTGCTCTAGCTACAATGAGAAAAGAATACGGAAATAAGATGATGTTAACTTCACTACTTTACCAGTTCGCACTTGCTTGGGTTGCTGGTGTAATAGTGAATATAGTTGGTAGTGCGTTTATGGCTGCAAAATCTCCAATAGAAATTGCAATAACTGCTATTATCGTAGCTATCACTGCAGTGATACTAATTAGGATATTCACTAAACCAGGAAGCAGCTGCAGTAGTTGTAGTGGCGGTGGAGAAAATGGAGGCTGTGCTAACTGCTCAGCTTGCGGAAATTTAAAAGCTTGCTCAATGAAAAACGAGAACTTACTTGATGAAATGAATAAAAGGAAATAGATAGAACGAAAAAGATAGGTCTAACAACCGCTCCAGGCTTCGACGACTCACTACAGTTTTTGTAACACATTTAAAAGTAGTGAGTCGTCTGTAGATTGTCACTGGATTGTTTAGACCTATCTTTTTTCGTTAAGCTAGTTTCCTAGTTATTCGTTTGTAAAAAGTCGTTATTTGTTTATATGTTATTCATTTATATAAAGTAGGTTCTCGTTTTTTCATCTGTTTTAAGTTTTTTAATTTCTATCTACTGATTTTTCTATATAATAATTGTTGTAAATAAAATTCATGTAATTATTTCTCTATAATGTATGCGTTTGACCTTCTACTGAAAATACAGACATATCCATATGCATTATAGGAAATAGAAATAATTCTATATCCAAATCAGAGTCAAATTTTTCTATTCTATATATCTATATATAGGTTTACTAGTATCTTTATTCACCTATTACCTCACCGTCTTTATAAATTTCATAGTCTAATTTCAAGACAAAAGATTTAATTGTATTCACAATATAAATATAATCTATCTCCTCTCAGATTATTTTGAATGAAATATATTGGTAATTGTCGCATATCTAGTAAATGGAAGATACTCTACCTTTATCTCGTCACCTATTTTGCATCCTTTTGTATTTCCAACTCTATAATAACCACCGTCTTCAAGATTTATTGATGTTCCTGATTTTTTAGTTACAACACTACAAACTTTCTTATAATTTTCTCTCAAAACATATGGTAAATCTAAACAAGAAGGCAATGTTCCAAACATAAAGAAAACTATACACAATATCAGAAAAAATCTTTTCGATAATAAATTTAACCTTTCTTCATGCTTCTTAGCCCATTTTTGTTGTCTTAGATAAAAAAACTCCCGTTTTGCTATTTTTATCTTAGAAAAGGCAAGAATTGCACAAACTACAGCACTAAAACTCATAATAATAAAATATATCCAATATAAAGAAAGTCTATCCACACTCATAATACTCTCCTAAATTTTTAGTATTTTTGTTAATATATTATAAATAATTAAATTATATCATATCTTGCTATTCCTCTCCATCTATCCAGATAACTAACTTCTCCAACCTTTTCAGTTTCTACCCATCTAAAGTATTAAGCAAATAATTATAATTGAAAATCATATCCTGCCAGCAGTTTTCTGCGAGCAATCTTTTTATTCTCATAATAGGTTTATTTCTCAGCTAGTGAACTTTTATAATTTGAATAGATTTTTCTAGCAAAATCCTATCTTTTGGCTTGGAAGGATTGCACCTTGCAAACTCGACAATCTGCAGAACTTTGCAACATTTTGAAAGCTTCGCTTGAAAAGGCAAAGTTCGAAACCTGGAGAGAAGCTGGTGCATTCTGACAAGCTAAAAAAAAAGATTTGATTTGCAGAAAAATCTATCAAATCATAAAAGGAATCTAGCTAGAAATAAACCTACTTCTTTGCATAAAAAAAGATGCCGCTGAAACTGCGGCACCCATATATTTCAATTATAATTATTTACTTAATTCTTTAGATTTTTCTGTGCATTCATGTATAGCATTTATCACAGCTGATCTGAATCCTAAGTCTTCAAGAACTTTAACAGCTTCTATAGTTGTTCCAGCTGGAGAACAAACCATGTCTTTTAATTCACCTGGATGTTTTCCAGTTTCAAGAACCATTTTAGCTGATCCTAAAACTGTCTGAGCAGCGAATTTGTAAGCCTGAGGTCTTGGCATTCCTTCAAGAACTGCAGCATCTGCCATAGCTTCTATGAATAAGAATACGTAAGCTGGTCCAGAACCACTTACACCAGTAACAGCGTCTATTAATTTTTCAGTAACTATTTCAGCTTCACCAAATGATTCGAATATAGTCTTAACTTCTTCTAATTCTTCTTTAGTAACGTTTTTGTTTGCACATATACCAGCCATACCTTCTGATACTAAAGCTGGAGTATTAGGCATTATTCTTATAACTTTTTTGTCAGCTCCTACTATAGCTTCTAACTGAGCTATCTGTTTTCCAGCAGCTATAGACATAACTAACTGATCTTCTCTTACTAATTCAGCAAGTGGAGATAGTGCTAATTCAACAACATTTGGTTTTAGAGCTATTATAAAAGCGTCACAGTTTTTAACAACTTCTGCTGAGTCAGTTGTTACATTTACACCTAGTTCTGCTTTTACTCTATCAAGAGATGGCTGATAAAGGTCTGCAACAGTTATATTTTCTGGTTTAACAAGACCAGCTTTAACTATTCCACCTAACATAGCACTTCCCATATTTCCTGCACCAATTAATCCTAATGTTTTCATATCAAAAACTCTCCTTATTGTATAATTTAAAAAATAAAATTTAAAAATATAAACTTTTTACTTACAGTTTATGTTTCAATTGTCATCTACATATATTATTATAGCCAACTATATAATATTTATCCAATGCATCTTTGTTATCGTTTTCTAACTTTTTATATCTTTTTTATATCATAATCGAAATTTAATAAATTTTTTCAATATATTAAAAAATATAATAACAGGGGATAGAAATCCTATCCCCTGAAAGTTACTAATTTTGTTTATTCTTAGAATCTCTGTTCAGTTCTTCCTATTATTTCGTCCTGTAAAGCTCTACTTAAATTGTTGAAGTGATCACTGTATCCTGCAACCCTAACTATTAAATCTTTGTATTCATCTGGGTTTTTCTGAGCAGCTAATAATACATTTTTATCGAATACGTTGAACTGTATATGATGTCCATCCATATTGAAGTATGCTCTTATTAAGTTAGCCATGTTGTCTAATCCTTCTTCACCCTGAACAACTGATGGTGCAAATCTCTGGTTTAATAGAGTTCCTCCAGTTATTAAGTGGTCCATTTTAGCACAAGATTTTATAACAGCTGTAGGTCCGTTAGTATCTCCACCTTTTTCTGGTGATATACCTTCAGAAACTGGTTTTTCAGCAAGTCTTCCGTTTGGACTAGCACCCATAACTTCACCGAAGTATACGTGGCAAGTTGTTGGAAGCATGTCTACTCTGTAGTGTCCACCATTTACTGTTGGTCTACCAGTTACTTCATCGTGATATAAGTTGAATACTTCTTTCATTATATCATCTGCGTAATCGTCATCGTTTCCGTATTTTGGAGTTTTGTTTTTAACCATGTTAAGTTCTGCTTCATATCCTTCAAAGTTAGCTTCCATAGCTTTTAATAATGTATCCATGCTGAATTTTTCATTGTCGAATACATTGTATTTTATAGCAGCTAAACTGTCAGTTATTGTACCTATACCAACACCCTGGATGTATCTAGTATTGTATCTAGCTCCACCTCTCTGGTAGTCTTTACCTTTTGCTATACAGTCATCAACTATTGAAGACATTAATGGGCAAGGCATGTGTTCAGCACATATTCTTTCTATTATAGCATTACCTCTAACTTTTACATCTACCATGTAGTGTAACTGTTTTTTGTAAGCTTCGAATAATTCTTCGTAAGTTTTGAAATCTCTTGGATCTCCAGTTTCTATACCAACCTGTTTTCCAGTGTATTTATCAAATCCGTTGTTTAATGTTAATTCTAATATTTTTGGTAAGTTCATGTATCCAGTTAAAACGTAAGCTTCTTTACCAAAGCATCCTGTTTCAACACATCCACTTGTACCACCAAGTCTAGCATCTTCTATAGTTTTTCCAGCGTTAAGAAGTTCCTGTATTATAGCTTCTGTATTGTAGAATGCTGGCTGTCCCCATCCTTTTCTTGATATTTCACAAGCTCTTTTTAAGAATTTCTGAGGAGTTTTTCTACTTATCTGAACGTTTGAACTTGGCTGAACTAATTTCATTTCGTCCATAACGTCTAATATTATGTAACTTACTTCATTTACCCCGTCCTGTCCATCTGGTCTTATACCACCAGTGTTAATGTTAACGAAGTCAGTGTAAGTTCCACTTTCTTTTAATGTTATACCAACTTTTGGAGGCGCTGGCTGGTTGTTGAATTTAACCCACATACATTCTAGTAATTCCTGAGCACCTTCTCTTGTTAATCTTCCTTCTTCTACATCTTTTTCATAGAATGGATTTAAATGCTGGTCTAATCTACCTGGAGAGAATGCATCCCAAGTGTTAAGTTCTGTAGTTATACCAACATGTACGAACCAATACATCTGTATTGCCTGATGGAATGTTTTTGGAGCGTGTTCTGGTACAACGTCACAGTTTTCAGCTATTAATAATAAGTCTTTCTTTCTCTGTTCGTCAGTTGTTTCAGCTGCCATTTTTCTAGCTAATTCTGCATATCTTTTACCGAATATTATCATTGCGTCACAAGATATTGCCATAGCTTCTAAGTCAGCTTTTTTATCGTATGCTTCTTTATCGTTTAAGAAGTCTAAGTTAGCTATTTCTTTTTCTATATCTTTTTTAAGATCTGCGAAACCTTTTCTGTATATTATGTCACCACAAACAGTGTGTCCTGGAGCTCTCTGTTCCATGAATTCTGTGAACATACCAGCTTCATAAGCGTTTTTCCATTCTGGAGCCATAGCGTTAACTATTTTTCTTCTAGTCTGTCTTTTTTCCCAGAAAGGTATTATTATTTCTTCCTGTATTCTCTTGTCTTCTTCAGTAACTGAGAAGTCAACTATATCTCTGTCATTCATTACGTTCATATCTTCTATTGTATGACAGCATATTTCTGGGTATGTAGGAGCTGCCTGAGCTGAATCACCTTTTTCCCCAACTATTAATTCACCATCGTTTATACAAAGAGTTCTATTTTCCATGAAGTATTTGAAAGATAAAGCTCTTAACACTGGCATTTCAACGCTACCTTCCCATTTTTTGTACGCTTCTGTAAATAGTACCGCTCTTTCTATTGATATGTGCGGTTTAGTTGTTACACTTGCTTCTCTTAATTTTTTAGTTCTTGCAAAAGTTCCTCTTCCCATGACATTATCCTCCTATTTTTACATTTTGGAAATTATTGTTTTCAAAAATCATTTTGATTTCATTCATTTTTTCATCTGAAGGTTTAGTGAAATCATTACCTTCATATTCCTTATCTAGTTTAGTGTATTTGTGTTTTCCTATATCGTGATAAGGTAGTAAGTTTACAGCTTTTATGTTTAGAGGTTTTAAAAGCTCTATCATTTTCATTACCTCTTCGTTGTCATCATCAACATTTACTCCACCGATTAATGGTATTCTTATGTTTATATAAGCTCCATTATCGTTTAGGAATTTTAAGTTTTTAAGTATTAAATCATTTGATTTTCCTGTAAATTTCTTGTGTTTATCTTCATCTACTAACTTAATATCGAATAAAAATCTATTAGCATATGGTAGTATTTTTTCGTAGTGTTCTGTAGGTGCATATCCGCAAGTATCTATTGCTACATCTATACCTTTGTTTCTACATCCTCTAGCTAATTCACAGATAAAGTCCATATCCTGAACCATTACTTCACCACCTGATAAAGTAACTCCTCCGCCAGATTCTTCATAGAACATTCTATCTTTTTCTATAAGTTTTAATAATTCTTTTACTGTGTACTCATCTCCAACGATCTCTCTAGCGTTGTTTATGCAATAATCTAAACAAGTTGCACATAGTTCACATTTATCTTTATTTAATCCTACACATCCTTCTTTCATGTAGATTGCATCGTGTGGGCATATTTCTTTACATTTACCACAAGCTCCACATCTTTCCCGGTTGTATAGTACTTCTTTTGTATATGCTTGACTTTCTGGGTTATGACACCATACACATTCTAGTGGACATCCTTTGAAGAATACTGTACTTCTTATTCCTGGTCCATCGTGTATGCTGCATTTCTGAAAGTTTATAACTAATGGTTTCATTAAACGCATCTCCTATTTTTAATATTCTATATAGCAACTTTCATTGACAATTATTTAACTCTTTTGGACAAAAGAAAAAGATAAATATAATCATCACTAAAATATTTATCTTTAAAAATAAAATAATAATTGCAAATCAATTGCGCTTATCTAAAACAATAACCTTATATCTGAATATTATCATATGAGATTTTTAAAGTCTATAATATTTGACAAACCTGCAATACCAATATAATATTGTTATTATTTTATTAATAACAAAAAGATATCGTTTTCTTGTTTTTTCTCATACAAGTATTGAAAATACTCACTTTCTATATTTTATGCTTCTTACTTTTTATACTATTTATATTTTTTACAATTTTCAAAGACAAAAAAATACTGTAATGCATTTGTACATTACAGTATTTTTAGGCTACATAATATTTAGGTTTTGTGGTCGTATTTTTATGTAGCCTTTTTAGAGTTATATATATTTTAAAAAAAGGATTTCGTATTTAATCAGTTGTTTTCATTTTTCAAATAATTTATTTCATTTTAAAGATATTTTTTGTTAACTATTTAGAGAATGTAACTGTTAATTTCTGTTCTTTTCCATTTCTTAAAACTGTTATTTCAGCTTTATCTCCACTTCTGTAGTTGTATAGAGCTTTGTTTAAGTCGTTCATACTAGTTATTTCAGTGTCGCCTAATTTTATTATTATATCTCCTGCTGCCATGTTTGCTTTTTCAGCTGCAGATCCTGAAGTAACTTCTGCTACATATACACCACTATCTCCTGTTAAATCCTGTCCAACAGCCTGTTCATATGTTTCTAAGTCTGTTCCTTTTATACCTAGAGTAACTTTTTCGTAGTTACCATCTTTTATAACTTCAGTTATTATATTTTTAGCTGTGTTTATTGGAATTGCAAATCCTAAACCTTCACCCTGAGATGCTTTGGCTGTGTTTATACCTATTACTTCACCTTTTTCGTTTAATAATGGTCCACCACTATTACCAGAGTTTATACTTGCATCTGTCTGGATTAATCCTGTCATATTTGTTGACTGGTCTGTGCTTATTGTTCTGTCAAGTCCACTTATTATACCCTGAGTAACACTCTTCTGAAGATCTAATCCAAGTGGATTACCTATTGCTATTGATATATCTCCAACTTCTACCTCGTCACTATCTCCTAAATCTGCTGCAGTAAGTCCTGTTTTATCAACTTTAACCATAGCTAAGTCCATCTGTGAGTCATACCATATAACCTTACCCTCTATGTCTGAACCATCACTAAATAGTACATTTACACTTGTTGCATCTCCATCAGATACAACGTGTGAGTTTGTTAATATGTATCCATTTGAGTCAACTATTATACCAGTACCAACACCCTGTGTTTCCTGTGGTATTGCAAACATATTGTCCTGACTTACACTAGTTGTTGTTATACCAACTACTGATGGTGTAGCCTTTTTAGCAACTGCCTGGTATACGTTCTGGCTCTTTGATCCTTCACTAACTACTATGTTTGATGACTGTGAACTGCTTGCTATTTTATCTTTTAGTGCGAATAATGTAAGTGAGCTCCCTAATATTGAACTTATTACCGCAACTACTACTATTATCCCTATTCCTTTATTTTTTAGTTTCATATTTTTCCACTCCATTCTTTTTAGTTTTGTTTTATCGATAAACATTAGTTTTTTTGTCTTTATCTTTTCTATGGTTTTATTATATTCTCGTTAGCTTAATTAAAACTTAAAAGAGAGAGTTTTTCAAAAAAATAAAAAAAGACTGCTACAAAATTTGTAACAGTCTAAGTTATTTATATCTTATTCTACAACGTGTTTTTTCTGAGCAATTACTCTCTTAGCTATATTAACAGCGTGGTCTGATACTCTTTCAAGAGCTGTTATTATATCAAGGAATACAACACCATTGTCTATACTACAAAGGTTGTTGTTTAATCTATACATGTGACTTGCTCTACAAGTTTTTTCCATCATATCTACTTTTTCTTCTATCCGGAATACTTTATATGCTAAGTTAATATCATCATTTTTAAATGCTTCTAACGCACTGCTGTATGCAGATATTACATAGTTGTATATTTCTTCTAGCTGGTTCTTACCTTGTTCAGAGAACTCTAAATCTCCATCTATCATTATCTGAGAAAGTTCAGCTATATTCTTAGCATGATCCCCTATTCTTTCTATGTCGTTTACTGTGTTGAATAGGTTGTCTACAGCTTCTCTTGAGTCTTCATCTAATGCTGCAGTTTTTGATAGTTTTAGAAGGTAATTAAGTATAATTTTCTGTAGTTCGTTTACAGTTTCTTCCTTAACAAAAACTTTGCCCACATATTCATCAGATTTTTCAAGTATTGCTGATATTGAGCAATCTAAGCTTTCTTTAGCTTTTTTACCCATTCTTGAAGTTTCTTTTATAGTATTGATAAGAGCTATTGAAGGTATTTCAAGCATCTTATCATCGATGTATTTAACTGTTTTGATATCTTCTTCATCTTCAGCTTTATCAGGAATTATTCTCATTGCCATTTTAATTATTATATTATTGAATGGAAGTAATATTAAAACAGATATTATGTTGAATAATGTATGAGTATTTGCTATCTGTCTTGCAACATTTCCTGGATCCATTCCTGTAACTACTGATACAACTGGTTTATTAAGGAATATTAAGAATAATATTGTTCCTAATACGTTGAATATTAAGTGTATTACCGCAGCTCTCTTGGCATTTTTATTTGCCCCTATACTTGAAAGAAGTGAAGTAACACAAGTACCTATATTCTGTCCGTAAAGTATTGGTAATGCTGCATTTAGAGGTATTAGTCCTTCAGCTGCTAATGCAACTAGCATACCCATTGAAGCACTTGAACTCTGTACTATTGCTGTTATACCAAATCCTAGTAATAATCCTAAAAGTGGATACTGTCCAAATGAAACTAACATATCTGTGAATCCTTTGTAATCTCTTAAAGGTTCAACAGCATCTTTCATGAATTCCATACCTGTAAATAACATACCAAATCCTATAAGGATTTCTGCTATATGTTTTACTTTTGGATTTTTACCAAATAAATAAAGTACTATCCCTATACCTAGAGCTACTGGAGCCATACCATTAAGGTTGAACGATACCAACTGTGCTGTAACAGTTGTACCTATATTCGCACCCATTATAACCCCAATTGCCTGTTTTAATGTCATGATTCCCGCATTAACAAATCCGACAACCATTACTGTAGTAGCACTTGAACTCTGTATAACCGCTGTAACACCAGTACCTACAAGTACTCCCATAAATATATTACTTGTTAAAAGTTTTATAATCGCTTTTAATTTTGTCCCGGCAGATTTTTGTAATCCCTCTCCCATAAGGTTCATACCATATAGGAAAAGACCAAGTCCTCCCATTAGACTTATTACTATGCTCAAAAAAATCTCCTCCTCCGCTATAGATTATTTCTATTCGTTTTCCTTTTTGCACATTAATTTTATGATATCAAATTCAAGGATTAGTTTAGTTAAATCTATGTTAAAAATGTTAAAAAAGCATAACAAATTTAATATTTTATTTTTTTATTATTTCTAATTTTTTAATCGGCAACTATAGATTTTTACTTTACACTTTTGTATTTTTCGATTATTTTTTCAGCACATTTTATTCCATCTACTGCTGCAGTTACTATTCCTCCTGCGTATCCAGCTCCTTCACCACATGGGTAAAGTCCTGCTACACTCATAGCTTCAAGAGTTTCTTCATTTCTTACAATTCTTATTGGAGAAGATGATCTTGTTTCAACACCAGTAAGTATTGCGTCGTGCATGTCAAATCCTTCTAATTTTCTTCCAAGCTTTATAATTCCTTCTTTCATAGTTTCAACTACAAATCCTGGCAGACATTCATCAAGAGATGTCAGAGTTATACCTGGATTATATGAAGGGTTTACATCTCCTATACTTGTAGATGCTTTGTCTTTTAAGAAATCTCCAACAAGCTGAGCTGGTGCGTTGTAGTTTTCGCCACCTAGTTTAAATGCAAGCTGTTCGTATTTTCTCTGGAATTCAACACCTGCTAGTGGGTAGTCGCTGTCAAAGTCCTCAGGAGATACATTTACTAATAGCGCACTGTTTGCATTTTCTTTGTCCCTACTGTGCTCACTCATTCCATTTGTTACTACCTCGTTTTCCTCTGATGCAGAAGCTATTACACTTCCACCAGGACACATACAGAATGTGTACGCTGTTCTTCCATTAGAAGTATGCTCTATTAATCTGTAGTCAGCTGCACCTAATCTTGGATGGTTGAAATATTCCCCGTACTGAGATTTATTTATCATCTGCTGAGGATGTTCTATTCTCGCACCTATAGCAAAAGGTTTCTGGATTATTGTAACTCCTCTTTTGTATAACATTTCATAGGTATCTCTAGCACTGTGTCCTATTGCAAGGATTGCTGCTTCTACTTCTATTTTTTCGTTGTCATTTATTGTTATACTAGTTATTTTATTATTTTCTATACATATATCTGTAACCTGAGATTCAAATTTAACCTCTCCACCTAAGTGTTTTATGTCTTCTCTTATGTTTTTAACGACATTTTTTAGGATATCTGTTCCAACGTGTGGCTTGTGAGAGTATAGTATCTCATCTGGTGCATCGTGCTTTACAAGCTCCTCAAGTACTTTTCTACATCTTATGTCTTTAGCTCTAGTAGTTAGCTTACCGTCTGAGAATGTACCTGCTCCACCTTCACCAAACTGTACGTTTGATTTTTTATTAAATATTCTATTTTTCCAGAAGTTATTTACATCATCAGTTCTTTTATCTACGTCTGATCCTCTTTCAATCATTATAGGGCAGTATCCATTCTGAGCTAATAATAAAGATGCAAATAACCCAGCAGGACCACTACCTATTACCGCAATTCTTCCTTTTGGCTCTATATTTCCACTCTTAACTCCTATGTATGACTTCTGTTTTACCTGTACTACATCTTTGTGTTTTCTTTTTAGTACTTTTTCTTCATTTTTTAGTTCTACATCTACAGTATATACAAACATCATATTGCCTTTTTTTCTAGCGTCAATCGATTCTTTGTATATGCTGTATTTCAATAGTTCATTTTCTTTTATACCTAGTTTTTTGATTACTAGTTTTTTTAGTATGCTTATATCTTCATCTATTGTAAGCTTTAAGTTTGATACTCTTAGCATAGTTTTCTCCTTTCTAAATTTCGACCTTAAAAAAGGCCGTCTAAAAATCGGTATTTAAAATAATGCCGAACAGCAATTATGCCATTCGACATTAATTAAATACAAACTAGTTAGACGACCTTAACACTTCTTAGTTATAAGACCTCTTATTACTTTCATGTTGTTAAATACTTTTTCTATGAAGTTTTCTGCTTCTTCATTATCAAGTAAGTTTATTTCAAGATTTTCATCGTTTTCTATACCTTTTGATTCGCAGTAAGATTTAGCTAATTCTATTAGTTCGTTTCTTTCTGCTTCTGATAGAGAAAAGTCTTTGTAATCTATTATTATGTACTGTTTTACGTTAGATTCGTGGTTTTTGTTGTAACCAATTTCTATATGGTATATAACAGCATATAGATTTTCTCCATCTTTGTAAACTGGTACAGCTGGATTTGATTTTATATAGTCTGTAGCCACTGCTATGGCATTTCCTAATTTTAAACTCATAATTTTATACCCTCTCTTTTTAGATGTTATCTAGTATCTATTTAACTACATTATACTATAACATCTTTGGTACCGATATAAAAAATTTTATTTTTTGACTATTTTAATTGTTATTATTTATTGATATCGTCGATTATTTATAATTAAGCCTTTAATTCTTTTGCTCTTTTTCCTATTGTGCTTGGGCTTATTTTATATTTTTCAGATATCTGCTGCTGAGTTGCTGATATTCCGTTTTCTTTTTTGATTACGTATTCTACTGCAGCTGCCCATCCTGATTCAGATCCTTTTATATCTTCGTGGCTAGCTTCGTATTCTTTCCAGAATTCTAAGCATTTTTCTTTGCAGTCTTCATCAGCAATTCTGCTTATTATTGATGCTACACTTCCATCGTCTTCTACATCATTGTTTGCTACTTCTTCTGTTCTTGATTTTAATTTTTCCATTATATAGCTAGCTACTTCTTCATCTAGTATCTGCTGTAGGTATTTGTAGAACTGGTAAGTATTGTAAGCTAAGAATATTTTTTCGTTTGGCCAGTCTTTTTTGTTGTTTTCATAGATATTGTTCATATCTTCAACTATTATTTCTTTAGATGCATTGTCTATTTTTAATGCTACGTCTATGAATATTCTTAATCCATTTACTTCTATTAATCTAGCTATCATACTGTCGCCTTCTGTGATGTCTTTTAGAACTTTTATATCGTCTACAGTCACAGTTTCATCTAGTATACAGTCTTTTAATATAGCTTTGTCGTTTTCTTTCTTTTCTACTGTATATACGCTGATGTAAGAATTTATTAAGCTGTTCATTACTCTTAATTCTTTGTCAGTTGATTTGTTTTCAGCTGCGTATACCTGAGTTAGTGTTTTTGATCCTTCAAGTAAGCAGTCACTTATGAAGAATGTGTTGAATAGTTTTTCAAATTTATTTTTTACAGTTTCGCTGTTTATTATGTAGAATATGTCTTCAGCGCTTTTTCTGTACTCTGCAAATCTTTCTTCTTTACCGAAGTTAGTTATTTTTGAGTATGTTTCAAGGTATTTTAACTGAGCTTCTTCTACCATTTTTATTTTTCTTTCTGCTCTTTCTCTTTCTATGTCTTTTTCCATACAGCAGTTTTTATATTTTTTGCCGCTTCCACAGTAGCATTTATCATTTCTATTTAATAGCAAATTTTTTCACTCCCTTATCTTTTTATTAAGTTTATGCACATCTCTATATTTTATCATTTTTTTTGCAATCAATCTACTATTATTTCATTTTCATTTGACAAAGGAGTTTTTTTATTTTTTGTAAAGCTTTAATGTGCATTCAAATTTTGTTTCTGTGGTATTTTTAGGGCTGTTATCTGTGGTTTGATCTATTTGTTCTATGTCTGGAATTATTGGCTTTGATATTTTTGATATAGATATTGTTCTTATCATATCTGATAGTCCTTTTGATTTTAGTGTATCTATTCCCCTAAATATCTCGTTGTATGTTCCAGTGAATTTTAGATTGATTTTAGATACTTCTAATCCATTTTCATCAATCTCCATTAGGTTTTCTATGCTTTCCACGTATACAATTTTACTTATTGCCTTTTGAATTTCTATTACGTCGTCTTTTTCAGAGAATAGTTTTTTGCTATTTTTTCTTTTTTCAAGCTGTTTTATTTCTGCAGCTTGTTTTTTGTATTTTTCTACGTCCTCTATATCCTGAGCAATTTTGCTTTTTTCTGCTTTTAATGTGTTTTTCTTCTCTTCTATAGGATTTATAACTGTTATTTTTGTTGCTAGCAATATTAGTATTAGGAATATAATTTTGTTTAATTGTTTTTTATTGTTTTTCATACTAAAAATCATCTCCTGAATCTATTTCAAATTTATATAAATCTCTGCCTTCGATTCTTTTGACATGAGCGCCTTTTAGCAATTTATTTTTCATAATTTTTTCTATAATTTTCATATCATTGGTTTTGCCTATGACATTTGTAGTCTTTTGGTCTATGTATATACTGTCTACATTTTCCACTCCAGCAACTTCAAATATTTTCCTAACATTTCCTATATTTATATTTTTATCTTCTGTATTTTCAATACTCTTTAGTTCTTCTTTTGAATTACTCAATATCTCTTTGCTATCACTATTTCCCAAAATATAGCTTTGCATATCCTTTATTTCCCTTATGCTGCTAAATATATTAATAGTGATTATACCTATAAGAACTAAGGATACAATTCTAGTTATGCTTATGCTATTTTTTTTATTGTATTCAAAGTAGTCTTTTAATTTATACTCGTCTTTTTTCTTCAACATCGTCATCACCATTATTAGAATATTTTTTATAAATTTAAAGGACTAAAAATATAAGATTATATTTTTAATCCTTTTTTATTTTAGTTCATATATTTTTTTGTATTTTCGTCAGAATTTTGTGATTCCATATTAATACAGATTTCCTCTTCATCTTCAAGGTCTATGTTTTTTATGTCTGCTATAAGGTTTATTATTTTTGCGTCTTCAATCGTATTATCTCCAAATACAACTATTCTTGTTACACCATTAAGTACAACTAATCCCACTTCATATGTGAAGTCTTTCTTTTTCATCGAATACTCTCTTTGTATTTTTTTGTTTGAGTAGACCTGTACTTTTATGTGATTGTCCTCAAATATAACCACTCCCACGTTTCCTTTTGCTACCTCTGGTTTGAAACTGTTTAATATGTCCCTATGTTTTTTGCTGTCCATCTTTTTACCTCCCTCGTATAATATATTTAAATTTAATTTTATTAATTTTCATTCCTATCTCATTTTCTATGTGAGATAATCTGATTAAAGATAGAGGTCGTAGTATCACTCCTTGGAACGAT
>NZ_JBLOUI010000037.1:0-25436 GCF_047807365.1 Peptacetobacter sp. AB800
AGAGGATACACCTGTTCCCATTCCGAACACAGAAGTTAAGCTCTCTATCGCTGATGGTACTTGGGGCGAAGGCCCCTGGGAGAGTAGGACGTAGCCACGTAATCTTTTTTTTTACAAAAAATTAATTGAGGGCAAATCTATGAATGAAAATAATAATGAACTTTTTATAAATAATGGATTAAATAAGATAGTAGATGAAAAAGTAGTATCGTTTCATATGCCAGGACATAAAAATGGAAAGCTTTATAATAAATTAGAATATACTAACATACTAGAGAACATTTATAAGAATGATACTACAGAAATTCCAGGAACGGATAATTTACATTCACCAGAAGATATAATAAAGAACAGTATATTAAGGGCGCAGAAAGTATTTAAAAGTGGCAAAACATATTATTTAATAAATGGAAGTACATGTGGTATTGAAGCAGCTATAATGGCAATGTGTTCTCCAAAAGATAAGTTAATTCTTAGTAGAGACTCTCATCAATCTGCGGTAAATGGATGCATATTAGGTGATATAGTTCCTATATATATAAAATCAAAAATAGATAAATACACAAATATTCAAAGAGGTAATTCATTTGATGATGTAAAAAAAGAAATAGATGAAAATCAAGATGCAAAAGTACTTTTCTTAACTTATCCAACATACTATGGGATAACATTTGAACTTAAGAAAATGATAGACTATGCTCACAGCAAAGGTATTATAGTTATAATAGATGAGGCACATGGAGCTCATTTAGGGCTTAGTGAAAAGCTTCCTAAAACTGCCTTGGAATGTGGTGCAGATATAGTCATACAGAGTACACATAAAACACTACCAGCATTTACGCAATCTTCTATGATGCATATATCAAAGGATGCGTTGGAGAGCGGAAGAGTGGATACAGATAGAATAGAAAAAATGCTTAAAATAACTGAAACATCAAGTCCTTCGTATATATTAATGCAGTCATTAGAAATCGCAGTTGATATATATGAAAAATACGGAAAAGAATTGATGGAAGAGCTTTTAGAAAATATAGATGAGTTTAAGAAAAATATAGATAAAATAAAAAAGGATACAAATAAATTAGAAAATAAAAACGTAGAGTTTTTCAATATACATAATGAAAATGATCTAACAAAAGTATTTATATCAAGCTTAGAAGTAGGATTAACTGGATATGAATTTGAAGAAATACTTAGAAAAGAGCATAATATACAAGCCGAGTTATCAAACTATTCTGGAGCACTGATGATAACTACAGTAGGAAATGAAAAAGAAGACTTTGAAAAACTTGAAAATGCGCTTGTAGAGATATATAAAAAATCATTAAAAGAAAATCTTAAAAAAATCGAGTCTGTAGATTATCCTTATGAAATAATACCAGAAAGAAAGTTAACTCCGAGGGAAGCCTTCTACAAAATAGATAGAAAAAATGTTAAAATAGAAGAGTCTATAGGAAAAATTTGTGGTGAAAACATAGTTCCATATCCTCCTGGAGTATGTATGATTGCTGCTGGAGAAATAATTCCACAGAAAATAATGGAATACCTAAAATACTGCAAACAAGAAGGAATGGAAATAACAGGAGTGAAAGATCCAGACTTTAAATATATCCAAATAATAGACTAATCAAACTACTACGGAGATGCTAAAAATGAAAGGAAAACTAATAATAATAGAGAGTGGTTCAGATGCTAGTGGTAAGGCCACACAGTCAGAAGAACTACTAAAAAAATTAACTGCAGATGGATACAATGTAAGAAAAGTAGAATATCCAAACTATAAATCTGAATCATCTACACTTGTAAAAATGTATCTAAGAGGTGACTTTGGTAAAAATGCAGATGATGTAGATGCGTACATAGCTTCTACATTCTTCACAGCTGATAGATATGCCTCATTTAAGACTGAATGGGAGGAATTTTACCGTTCAGGAGGAATAGTAATAGCTGATAGATATACAACATCAAATATGGTTCATCAAGCCTCTAAAATGGAAATAGAAGAACGTGACAAGTATTTAGATTGGCTAGAAGATTACGAATACAATCTATTCAAAATTCCTAGACCTGATGAAGTGATTTTCTTAAATGTACCAGTTGACTACAGCATAAAGCTAATGGAAAACAGAAAAAACAAATTTACAGGTGAAGATGAAAAAGATATACATGAAAGCGATAAAAACTATCTTAGAAAAACATACAACAACTCTCTTTATATAGCAGATAAGTATAATTGGAAACGAGTTGAATGTGTAAAAGATGAACAACTTAGAACAATAGAAGATATAAGTGATGAAATATATGAAATAGCAAAAAAAATACTATAAATAAAAATGGAGGTGAGCTCGATTGTATTTTGACCAAATAAAAGGACAAGATTTTGCAAAAAGATATATAACAAAAGCAATGAATAAAAACATGCTAAACAATGCATACATATTCGAAGGAATAAAAGGCATAGGTAAAAAAACTTTTGCTAGAGAATTTGCCAAAATACTTATAGGAGTATCTCCAGAAAACAGTCCAGACTTTAACGTAATAGCTAAAGAAGAAGGATCACATAGGATAAAAATAGAAAAAATAAGAAAAATGAAAGAGGACGTATACGAAAAGCCTATTTCAGACTATAAAATATATGTAATAGAAAATGCAGAACTAATGAGTGAAGAAGCTCAAAATGCAATATTAAAAACGATAGAAGAACCTCCAGGATATGCTATATTTATTTTAATAGCAGAGAATAAAGAAGCTCTTCTAAACACTATAAAATCTAGATGCGACATAGTAAAATTTGTTCCGCTATCTAATGATATAGTAAAAAATCATCTCATAGAAAACTTA
This sequence comes from Peptacetobacter sp. AB800, assembly GCF_047807365.1. Lineage (NCBI taxonomy): Bacteria > Bacillati > Bacillota > Clostridia > Peptostreptococcales > Peptostreptococcaceae > Peptacetobacter > Peptacetobacter sp. AB800. The sequence goes on from NZ_JBLOUI010000037.1 coordinate 2,842, forward strand.
GAATTAGATGAAGAGTATGCCAAAATGTGTGCTAATTTCTCAAAAGGGAGCATAACCAGAGCAATAGAGCTTGCTAATGATGAAGAATTTAAAGAGATGAGGGAGTTTATACAGAATTGTATATCCATAATATCTGAAAAGAAAAAACTAGACATAGAAAGATTGGCTGATGATGTTGAAAAATATGAAAATCAGATTATGAATTTCCTAGATATTATGGTAAACTATTTTAGAGATATAATAATGTTTAAAGAAGGAATAAACCTTCTTACAAATACAGATAGAATAACATTTATTGAGAATATGTCTGAGAAAATAAATGGTTCTCAAATAGCTAAAATTATTGATATAATAGAAGATACCAAAAAGAAGCTAAAAGGATTTTGTAGCTTTAAAATGAGTATTCAGGTTATGTTTTTAAATATATACGAGGTGATTAAATGATAAAAATAGTAGGAGTAAGATTTAAAAAAGCTGGTAAAATTTACTATTTTGACCCAGCTGGACTTGATATAGAAGTAAATCAGGATGTAATAGTTGAAACAGCTAGAGGTCTTGAATTTGGACATGTTGTAGTTGGTGGAAAAGAGATATCAGAAGAAGAACTAGTATCTCCATTAAAACCAATAATAAGAATTGCAACAGAAGAAGATAAAAAAGTATACGATGAAAACAAAGAAAAAGCAAAAGATACATTTGTACTATGCCAGGAAAAAATAAAAGAGCATGGACTTACAATGTGCCTTATAGACTGTGAATATACATTTGACAGAAATAAACTTATATTCTACTTCACAGCAGAAGGAAGAATAGACTTCAGAGAGCTTGTAAAGGACTTAGCATCTATATTCAAAACAAGAATAGAATTAAGACAGATAGGTGTAAGAGATGAAGCTAAATCAATAGGTGGTCTTGGTCCTTGTGGAAGAAAACTTTGCTGCTCAGCTTGGTTAGGAGATTTCCAGCCGGTTTCTATAAAAATGGCAAAGGATCAGAGCTTATCTTTAAACCCAACAAAAATATCTGGAATATGTGGAAGATTATTCTGCTGCTTAAAATACGAACACGATGTATATGCAGAAGCACTTGAAAAACTTCCTGTAGTTGGTGCATTAGTTCAGACTGCAGAAGGAAAAGGTAAGGTAATAGAAGTAAATCCTCTTCTTGAACAGGTTAGAGTAGAATTCCAGGATAAGACTATAAGAGTTTATCTAAAAGACGATGTGCAGACATTAAAAGAACCTAGAAGAGAAAGAAATGGCGAATACATAGACGCCGAAACAATGAAAGAACTAAAAAGACTAGAAGATTAGTTTACGATTTAAACTGCCCAAAAGAGAATACTCTTTAAAATTGGGCAGTTTTTTTAAACTAAAAATAAAATTGAGAAAGGAAAACTTTTCAATGAGCGTTGATATAAAAGAACAGGAGAGAGTGGACGACCTACAGCTAAAAGGTCTTAAAATAATTCAAAATACAGATGGATTCTGCTTTGGAACTGATGCGGTGCTACTTGCAAACTTTGCTAGGGTAAAAAATGGAGCAAGAGTAGCTGACTTAGGGACAGGAACGGGGATAATTCCTCTTATAATATACGGGAAAAACAATGTAGAAAAAATATATGGTGTTGAAATACAGGAAGAGGTCTTTGAAATGGCGTCTAGAACTGTAAAAATGAACGAAATAGAGGATAAAATAGAGATAGTAAATGCAGATTTAAAAGAAATAAAAGAAGTACTTCCTCAAAATACATTTGACGTTGTAACATCAAATCCACCGTATATGCATAGTGATGGTGTGAAAAATCCAAACGATAAAAAAATGATATCTAGACACGAGGTAAAATGCAATCTAGATGATGTTATAAAGGCTGCGTCAATACTACTAAAAGAAAGAGGGAAATTCTTCATGATACACAGACCTACAAGACTTATAGACATAGTTACAATAGGTAGAAAATATAGATTAGAGCCTAAAATAATGAGATTTATACATCCAAGAGCTGATAAAGCCCCAAATCTATTGCTAGTTGAATTTACAAAAGGAGGAAAACCAGATTTAAAGATAATGGATCCTCTTTATATATACGACAAAGATGGAAACTACACTAAAGAAATACTGGATATCTACTCAGAAGACTACAAGACTCCTAGTAGATAAGCCAACTTTGCAGATATAGAAAATTTGAATAAAAAATTTGTAAAAAGGAGACGAAAATGGCAGGAAAATTATACATATGCCCAACACCAATAGGGAACTTAGAAGACATTACATATAGAACATTGAGAATACTAAATGAAGTTGATTTAATAGCAGCTGAGGACACAAGACACAGTCTACAGCTATTAAATCACTTTGACATATCAAAACCACTTACAAGCTATCACGAGCACAATAAGGACTCAAAGGGAGGATATCTAATAACAAAATTATTAGAAGGAGAAAACATAGCTTTAATAAGTGATGCAGGAATGCCTGGAATATCAGACCCAGGACAGGATATAATCGCTGAGGCTATAGAAAATAATATCGAAATAGAAGTACTTCCAGGAGCGACTGCATTTGTAACGGCACTTGTTGGATCTGGAATGGATACGCATAAATTTGTATTTGAAGGATTCCTAGACAGAGATAAAAAACTTAGAAGAAAAAGATTAGAAGAAATAAAAAACGAAAAAAGAACAATAATATTCTATGAATCGCCACACAGATTAAAAGAAACTTTGAAGGATATGCTAAAATATCTTGGAAATAGAAAAATTGCCGTAAATAGAGAGCTTACTAAAAAATATCAAGAAATAATAAGAGAAGATATAGAAACTGTCATAGAAATATTCAATAATAGAGAAGTAAAAGGAGAATTTGTTCTAATTGTAGAAGGATTTTCAGGTGAAGTGGAAGAAGTAGGAAAATATGACGAATTAAATGAAAGAGAATATGTTATCAAATTAATGGAAGAGGGTATAAATAAAAAAGACGCTATAAAAATAGTATGTAAGGACAGAAAGCTAAAGAAAGATATAGTTTATAAACAGGTACTAGATTTATAAAATAAACCGTCTAATACGATTTGAGGTGGTTTTATGGAGAAAATAAGAAGGAAATTTCTTGAAGCATTAAAAGCACAAAATACTTCTGAAATTATAGAGCAGATGGATAGAGATGGAGAGCTAGAAAAAATATTTCCACACATAATAGAAATGAAAAAAATTGGGAAATGTAGATATCACGTTGTAGACAGCTTTACACACTCTATGAATGCTCTTAAAGAACTTGAAAAAGTGATAAACGAGAGATTTTTCCCAAATCATCTTGTAGAATTTGTAAGAGATGATATTGAAACGCAAGTAGATGATGAGTTTAAGAAAGTCGAACTTTTAAAACTAGCGACATTTTTACACGATATGGGAAAACCTAAAAGTATGACTATTGGAGAAGATGGAAATGCTCACTTTAAAGGTCATGAAAAAGTAGGAGCAGATATGCTTCATGATGTTATCGCCGACTTTGGAATAAGTGAAAGATCAGAGGAAATAGTGCACAGATACATAGAATACCATATGATGTTGCTAGAATTTTATAAAAATGACAATATGGGCAAAAAAGTGCTCTATAAAGCATTCAGAAAAGTTGGAGCTGATATAGCTGGTGTTATGATTATAGGTTATTCAGATGTCGTATGCACCAGAAGGCTAATATACGAAAATGAAAACTACGGCGTTCTTAGAACGTACATAGACTACGCTCTTACAAGCTACTACTATAGATTTGACGAAGAAGCGAATTAGTGTAGGGAATAAATCAAATAAAATGGATAAAAAATAAAAGCTGATGATTTCATCAGCTTTTTTAATATCCAAATTAAAAATAAATTAATTATAGAATAGATTTTGCCTGTATAGGAGTTGATAATATAACAGATGTTTTTGTTGAACCTATTTTTTTGATGCTGTCTATAACATTTTCTAATTCCTGCATATCACGTACAAGAACTTTTAAAAGAGAACAGTCATCACCTGTTATATGATGGCATTCAACTATTCTTGGGTCGCTTTTTGCATTTTCTAAAAATTCAGCATAACTTTGGCTACCAGGAAGTGAAATATGTATAAATGCTTTTATATTTCTTCCAAGAGCATCTGGATTTATTATTGCTTTATAGCCAGATATTATACCACAGTTTTCAAGTCTTTTTATTCTCTCTGAAACCGCTGGAGAAGTTAAGCCAATAAGCTTACCTAAATCCTTCATAGAAATTCTACCATCTTCCTGAAGTATTTCAATTATCTTTCTATCTGTTTCGTCTAATTTTTTAACTGTGTTTTCCATAAACACTCCTCCTTTGTATAATTTATATACCTATAATATCTTGTAACAACGTCCTTTGATTTATAAAGCTTTAATATGCAAAAATAAATAAAAGATAGATAAATTAAGTATTTATTGTTAGATATGTAAAAAAATAACCCCTATAATTATAATAAAGCATAATATTTATAAAGTTTCAAGAGTAATTTGAAGAAAAAAGTAAAAAAATTTAAAAAAATGTAAAAAAACCTTTGATATTACAAGTAATTGGTTATGAAATAAAAATTTTGAAAAATGACATTCATTTTTAAAAGAAAAAGTATTTCTATTTTGCATAGTTGTAAAGATAAATAAATTGACAATAGCTGATAAATTGGATAAAATTAAAGTAATTGCAAAAGAATTCAATAAATTAAAAGCGATGAAGAGAATAGTAAGAATAGAGTAATTCTACAGAGAGCCAGATTAGGTGAAAGCTGGTGTTTTGACGATATTCTGAATATGGACTTGGAGCTTTTTGGTCGAGCATGTATGTAAGGCCTAAACGTTTGGACACGTTACAGTCCACTTGAGATATCCACTATTTGTAGATATTGTGGATAAATTAGGGTGGTACCGCGAATACAATCGCCCCTATGAGAAATCATAGGGGTGTTTTTTATTTTATTCTCGAAAACGAAAAATATAAACAATATACAGGAGGAAAATCATGAGCAAACCAACTTTTTATGTAACAACACCAATATACTATCCAAGTGGTAAATTACACATTGGACATACTTATACTACTGTTGCAGCAGATGCAATAGCTAGATTTAAACGTTTCTGTGGATACGATGTAAAATTCCTAACAGGAACAGACGAACATGGAGAAAAAATACAGAAAAAAGCTAAAGAAGCAGGAATGACTGAAATAGAATATCTTGATGGAATGATTGCTGATATAAAAGCTTTATGGAAAAAATTAGATATATCTTATGATGATTTCATAAGAACTACTGAACCAAGACATACAAAAATAATACAGAAAATATTCACTAAATTATATGAACAGGGAGATATCTACAAAGGTACTTACGAAGGTAGATACTGTACTCCATGTGAAAGTTTCTGGACTGAATCTCAGTTAATAGATGGAACAAAATGCCCAGACTGTGGTAGAGAAACTTATGTAGCAAAAGAAGAAGCTTACTTCTTCAAACTATCTAAATACGAAGATAGATTAAAAGAATTATTCAAAAGAGATGACTTCTGTCTACCATTATCAAGAAGAAACGAAATGGTTGCAAACTTCTTAGACAAAGGACTAGAAGATTTATGTGTAACTAGAACTACATTTGACTGGGGTATACCAGTACCATTCGACGAAAAACACGTTATATACGTATGGGTTGACGCTCTTTGCAACTATATAACAGCTTTAGGTTACATGACTGATAACGACGAAGAATTCAAAAAATACTGGCCAGCATCAGTTCATTTAACAGCTAAAGAAATAACAAGATTCCATACAATAATATGGCCAGCTATACTTATGGCACTTGGACTAGAAGTACCAGAAAAAGTATACGGACATGGATGGATATTATTCGACGACGATAAAATGAGTAAATCAAAAGGTAATGTTGTTTACCCAGGTCCAATGATAGAAAGATATGGAGTAGATGCATTAAAATACTTCCTACTTAGAGAATTCTCATTTGGTCAGGATGGAAGCTACACTAACAGAAACTTCATAAACAGAATAAACTCTGACTTAGCTAATGATTTAGGAAACTTAGTAAGTAGAACAGTTGCAATGGTAGAAAAATACAATGAAGGTTTAATACCAGAAGCTACAGTAGCTACTGAATTTGATGAATCATTAAAAGAACAGGCTGCAGCATCAGCTAAAGATTTTGAAGCTCAGATGGATGCTTTACAGTTCCACGAAGCACTAGAATCAGTATGGAAATTAGTAAGAAGAACTAACAAATACATAGATGAAACTATGCCTTGGGCTTTAGCTAAAGACGAAGCTAAAAAAGAAGAATTAAACACAGTATTATACAACTTATGTGAGGCTATAAGAATAATAGCAACACTTATAAACCCAATAATGAACACTACTGCTAACAGAATATATGATCAGTTAGGAATAGCTGAACAGGAAGATATAACTAATTGGGAAAGTGTTAAATCATTCGGCTTAATAAAAGTTGGAACAAAAGTACACAAAGGTGAAGCTTTATTCCCAAGATTAGACGTTGAAAAAGAAATAGAAGAATTAGAAAAAATGTTCGCTCCTAAAAAAGAAGAAGTAAAACCTCTAGAACATAAAGAACAGATAACTATAGATGACTTCGATAAAGTAGAACTTAGAGTTGGGGAAATAGTTAAATGTGAAAAACATCCAAAAGCAGACAAATTATTAGTATCTCAGGTTAATCTAGGTGCTGAAACAAGACAGATAGTATCTGGAATAGCTAAATGGTACAAACCAGAAGAAATGGTTGGTAAAAAAGTAATAGTTGTTTGCAACTTAAAACCAGTTAAACTTAGAGGAGTAGAATCTGCAGGAATGATACTTGCTGCAGGAGATGACGGAGACGATCTTGTAATACCAACAGCTCAGGATGCAAAACCAGGCTGTGAAGTATGCTAATGAAAGGAAATTAAAAATGTTATTTGACTCACATGCACATTTAAATGACGAAAGCTTCGATGAAGATAGAGAAGAAGTGATAGCGTCTTTAAAAGAAAAAGGACTAGACTATGTAGTTAACCCAGGTGCTGATATGGAAACATCTAAAACTGCAATAGAACTAGCAAACAAACACGACTTTATATACGCCGCTGTTGGAGTACATCCACACGACGTTGAAAATATGACTGAATCAGATATAGAATTATTAAGAAAATACGCTTTAGAAAATGAAAAGGTAGTTGCTATAGGGGAAATAGGATTAGACTATTACTATGATTTATCTCCTAGAGAAACTCAGAAAAAATGGTTCAAAAGACAGATTGAGCTTGCCAATGAATTAAAATTACCATTTATCGTACATGATAGAGATGCTCATGGAGATACAATGGAAATAATAAAATCAACAAAGGCAGCTGAAACAGGATGTCTACTTCACTGCTATAGTGGAGAAGTTGAGCTTGCAAGAGAATATGTTAAGATGGGATGCTATCTTTCAATACCAGGAACTGTTACTTTCAAAAATAATAGAAAGACAGTTGAGGTAGTTAGAGAAATTCCTCTTGAAAGACTTATGATTGAAACAGATTCTCCATATATGGCTCCAGTTCCTCATAGAGGAAAGAGAAATGACCCTTCACTAGTAACTTTTGTAGCTGAAAAAATAGCTTACGAAAAAGGAATATCTTATGAAGAGGTATGTAGAGTAACAAAAGAAAATGCAATGAAATTCTTCGGAATTAAATAAAACTAAGGCTGTTTATTGCCAATAGAAAAAGACTAGTTAACCTTAGGCTCCAGGCTTCGACGCTTGACTTTGTTCTTGTAACACATTTAGAAGAAGTCAAGCGTCTCCAGATTGTCGCTAAAGGTTAAACTAGTCTTTTTCTTTGCCGATAGTAAACCACAATTTAATTTTATTTATATTCCGAGCGAATTTCTATAATCTGCTAGGTACGTATAGAATTATTGATGTAAATTAATTTGTTGTTAAAAAAATTGGAAACGTTATACTATTTATAAATATCTCGGATGTGTAGAAAAAAAGGTTTGTTAGAGTTATAATAGTTTAGATAGTATAATAGATAATTGAGATAGGAGAGGTATTTGTATGAAGGTTGTAGCAGTGACTGCGTGTTCATCTGGGATAGCTCATACTTATATGGCAGCCGAAGCATTAGAGGTAGTGGCAAAGAAGTATAATATTGATATATCTGTTGAAACACAGGGCTCTATTGGTATTGAAAATGAGCTAGTTCAAGAAGATATAGATAATGCAGTATGTGTTATTCTTACAAATGATATGCCGATAATAAATGAGCATAGATTTGAAGGAAAGAAAGTTATTAGAATGAGTACATCTGATGTTATCAAAAAAGCAGATGTTATAATGAAAAAAATCATAAGTACGTTTAAGTAATTATATGAAATAAATTATATTAAAATAAATCTAAAGGAGAACTGCCATGTTAAAACCAGTAAAATTAAAACCAGCATTCCAGGATTACTTATGGGGTGGTACAAAATTAAGAGATGAGTACAACAAAGATTGTGACTTCGATAAAATAGCAGAAAGCTGGGAATTATCAAACCACAAAAATGGACAGAGTATAGTTGATTCTGGAGAATTTAAAGGATTAAAATTTGGAGAATATGTAGAAAAATTAGGTGCTAAAGGATTAGGAACTAATTGCGATAGTTTTGAATTCTTCCCAATACTTATAAAATTCATAGATGCAAAAGGATCACTTTCTATACAGGTTCACCCAGATGATGAATACGCATTAAGAGTTGAAAAAGAATACGGAAAAACAGAAATGTGGTACGTACTAGAAGCTGAAGAAGGAGCTTCTTTATACTATGGTGTAAATAAAGAAATAAGCAAAGAAGAATTTGCTGATAGAATAAAAAATGACACAATACTAGAAGTATTAAACAAAGTTGAAGTTAAAAAAGGTGATGTATTCTTCATAGAAAGTGGAACAATACATGCTATAGGTGCAGGTCTTGTAATATGCGAAATACAGCAGAATTCAAACACAACTTACAGAGTGTACGACTTCGGTAGACTTGGAGCAGATGGAAAACCAAGAGAATTACATGTAGATAAAGCGATAGATGTAACAAATCTTACTCCAAATGCTAAGAGTGCAGAACCAATGGGAGAATTAGAAAAATTCGACGGATACACAAGAGTGTTATTAAGTGAATGCAAATACTTCACTACTATAAAATATGAAGTAGAAACTAAAGCAAAAGTAGAAATAGATGAAAAATCATTCAACTCTGTAATCATAACAGAAGGAAACGGAAAACTAGTTATGGGAGATACAGAATTAGAATTTATAAAAGGTGATAGTATATTCATACCAGCTCAGAATGGAAAATATTCAGTAGAAGGAAAATGTGAATTCATACTATCAAGAGTGTAATAAAAATAGTATATAAATAATGAAATCTCCCTAATATCCTAGATACTAGGGAGATTTTTAGTTAAAGAGGTGTAATATGAACGACGTAAAAGGTGTAATATTTGACATGGATGGTGTAATCCTTGATACAGAAACACTTTCACTAATGTTTTGGGAAAAAACATTAAAGAGTCATGGTATTGAAATGGATAGAGAAAAACATATCTTACTTATGGGAAAAAATAGTGAAGAAACTCTTAAATGTCTTAAAGAAATATATGGTGAAGATGTACCGATTAAAGACTATTATTTAGAAAAAGGTCAGGCTGTTATTGATTACTTAGAAGAAAACAAACCAGGTGTTAAAAAAGGATTTGAAAGTCTTTTAAAATATCTTATAGAAAATGGATATAAAAGTGCAATTGCAACATCTACAGCTAGATGGAAGATGGCGAATAGAATGAAGTTTTTACATTTCGATGAAATGGTTGATTGTGTAATCTGTGGAGATGAGGTAAAAAAATCTAAGCCAAATCCAGAAATATTTCTAAAGGCAGCTGAAAAATTAGGACTTAAACCAGAAGAGTGTATTGTAATAGAGGATTCAAAATCTGGGGTAGAAGCTGCTTACAAAGGTGGATTTAGATGTATAATGGTTCCAGATTATAAAAAGCCGGATGAAGAGATGAAAGAAATGATATTTAAAGTAATGGATTCTTTAGAGGATGTGGAAACATGGCTAAAAAAATAGATTTTTTAATACTATCTGACTTAGAAGTTGAATCAAAGGAAAAAGCGATAGAGTGTATAATAGAAAAATTGGAACAAGAAAATTATCTTAATGACAAAGAGAAGTTTTTTGAAGATGTTGTAGAAAGAGAAAGCAGGTACCCAACTTATATAGGTCATGGAATAGGATTGCCACACAGTCAAAGTATTGGAGTAAATAGACCTTGTGTAGCAATATCTAGACTTAAAAACAGTATAGATTGGACTGATGAAAAAGAAAAAGTTGATACAGTATTTTTAATTGCTGTCCCAAAAGAAAGTAAAGGTAATCTTCATCTAAAAATATTAGCAAAACTATCAAGATTACTTATGCATGAAGATTTTAGAGAAGGCGTTAAAAACATAAAAGAAAAAGAACTCTTAGAACTATTAAATAAAAAAATAGAGGAATAAAATAGTCACCTGTTGTGTAAATATAGAATTACAGCAGGTGATTTCTTATTTTTTGATAAAGAAAACAAGATAATACTGCGTGTAATGGCTTAGTAGTGTTATAATATAATAATGTAACTAAAGAGATTTGACTAAAATTGAAAAACTAAAATAAATTATATAAATATCTAAAAAGGAGAATAAGTATGACAACAGTTAGATTTGGTGTAGTAGGAACTAGTGCTATAACAGAGTGGTTTATAAAAGCTGGTAAAAAAATAGAAGGATTCGAACTAAAGGCTGTTTACTCAAGAAGCATTGAAAAAGCAGAAGAATTTGGTAAAAAGCATAGAGCAGAATTATTCTTTGACGATTTAGATGCTATGTCAAAATGCGACGAGATAGATGCGATATACATAGCTTCACCAAACTTTATGCACAAAGAACAGGCTATACTGTGCATGAACAACGGGAAAAATGTACTATGTGAAAAACCATTTGCTACAAACAAAAGAGATGCAGAAGAAATGGTAAAATGTGCAAGAGAAAATAACGTCTTACTAATGGAAGAAATGAGACTTACTTGTACTCCTAACTTCCAGAATGTAAAAAACAACCTAGATAAAATAGGAAAGATAAGAAGATACTCTGCAAACTACTGCCAGTATTCATCAAGATACGATAAATTCAAAGAAGGCATAGTTTTAAATGCTTTTAAAAGAGAATTATCAAATGGTGCACTTATGGATATAGGAGTTTACTGCATACATCCAATGGTAAACCTATTTGGACGCCCAAATAGCTTAAAAGCAAATGCTGTAAAATTATCTACTGGTGTAGATGGAGAAGGAAGTATAATTCTTGAATACGATGATATGTTAGCAGATATAAGATATTCAAAGATTACTCATTCTAATATACCTACAGAAATCCAGGGTGAAGACGGAAGCATAATAGTGGATAAGATAAGTACATTTGGAGATGTAAGAGTAGAGTACAGAAAAGGTGGAGTAGAAGATATAACAGCTGAGTTAGAAGTTGAAAAGGACGAAAGATTTGAAGTAGATAGTATATACTGTGCTGTTAAAGAATTTATGAAATCTTTAAGAGAAGGAAAGAAAGAGTCTGACATAAACACATTAGAAAATACTTTAATCGTTATGGAAATAATGGATGAAGTTAGAAGACAGATAGACTTAGTATATCCTGCAGACGAAAATTAATAGTCATAAAAAATAAAATAGTAAGGAAGAAAATATGATAAAAGAAATAATAGTAGTAGAAGGAAGAGATGATGTTACTGCTGTAAAGAGAGCAGTAGATGCTGAGCTTATTACAACTGGTGGATTTGGATTTCCAAAAGGTGTAATGGAGAGAATTAAAGAAGCTCAGAAAAGAAGAGGAGTAATAATATTTACTGATCCAGATTTTGCTGGAGAAAAAATTAGAAAAACAATAACAGCTGAAGTTCCAGGATGTAAGCACGCGTTCTTACCAAGAGAAGAAGCTAAAAAAGACGGAGATATAGGTATAGAAAATGCTACTCCAGAGAGCATAAGAGCTGCACTTGAAAGAGTTAGAACTGAAAGCACAGAAAATAGAAATGAATTTTCACAGAAAGATCTTCTTTTAAATGGACTAATAGGAAACGATGATGCTTCATTTAGAAGAGATAAAATGGGACAGCTTTTAGGAATAGGTTACGGAAATGCAAAACAGTTCTTGAGTAGATTAAACAACTACGGTGTTACAAGAGAAGAATTTGAAAAAGCATTAAAAGAAATAGAAAAATAATCAGAGATTGTACAGATTAAGGACAAAATTTATAAAAATTAGGAGGAATTATGGATAGACTTTCATCGCATAGAGCGACAAAAGATATAGTAGATAAACACGGATTTAAATTTTCAAAATCATTAGGACAGAACTTCTTAATAGACGATAACGTAATAGACAAGATAATAGACGGAGCTAGAGTTAAAGAAGGGGATAAGGTAATAGAAGTTGGACCTGGAATAGGTACACTTACTAGAGAAATGGCTAAAAGAGCTGAAAAAGTTGTAGCTGTTGAAATAGATAAAAACCTTATACCGATATTAAAAGAAACTTTATCAGATTTTGATAATACAGAAGTAGTAAACGAAGATATATTAAAAGTAGATATAAACAAATTAGTAGATGAAAAACTTTCTGGAGGTCCTGTAAAATTAATTGCAAACCTTCCATATTACATAACTACTCCAATAGTTATGAAATTCTTAGAAGAAGATATACCTGTTACAGATATAGTTGTAATGGTTCAGAAGGAAGTTGCAGACAGAATGAACGCAGTGCCATCTACAAAGGATTACGGAGCATTATCTGTAGCAGTTCAGTACTACTGCGATACTGAAATAGTTGCAAAAGCTCCAAGACATATGTTTATACCACAGCCTAAGGTAGACTCTACAGTTATAGGACTACATATAAGAGAAGAGAAAAAATACAAGGCTGACAATGAGCAGTTATTTTTCAAAACTGTAAAAGCAGCTTTTGGTCAGAGAAGAAAAACTCTTTTAAACTCACTATCAAGCATGGGAGTTTTAGACAAAGCTAAAATAAAAGAGGTACTTGCAGAAGCTGGAATAGACGAAAAAAGAAGAGGGGAAACTCTTAGCATAGAAGAATTTGCTAACCTTTCTAATATAATAAACAAAAATATATAACATTCCAGAAAAGGATGTTTTTAGAAGGGGGGAGGCATATTGGCTACTAAAAAAAAGAAATCAAAGTTAAGATTTTACATAGTTGTAGGATTAATTGCGTTCTTTAGCATATATATAATAGGATTTTTTGCAGCCTCTAAAATCGACACAAAAGAAGAGGATAACAAACTTGTACGGGAGGAAAATGTGGCGGATAGCACATTACCTCTACTATCTCAGCTGGAGTCTAGTGGAAAGGTATATATTTCTGATGAAAAAACAGATACCAATATAAAAATTGAAAAAGATCGTTGGACAGACTATAAATACTATTTTAATGAATTTAGCAGAGTTAGAAATGCTATTTCGTTTGAGCCTACATATAGTGGATATTCTTCAAATGGGATTAAATTTTCTACAGATTTAGATTTCTTAAAAGTATATACAGTAGAGAAGGAAGAATTCTACAAAATTCCTGTTTCTCAAAAGAAGGATTTTGAAAAGGTAATAAATGAAAGTATTTATACTTCTTTTGATTTTGCAATAAATGACAAGAAATGGAAGAGTGTACATATTTCTAAAGGACAGGATGTTAAAAATATACATAAATGGAAGTACAATAATCTTGTGAGTAAGATGAGATACAAAAGACACGTCGGAAAAGTTCAGCCAGAAAAAGCAAGAGATAAGAGTAAATATAACTACAGTGTTTATATAGATGGAGAAGGATTTAGTATAAGAATTGATACTATGGGACCTAACTATATAAAAATAATCTCTGGGGAAAAAGGCGAATATGTGGCATATTATGAAGTGTACAACGATATGTATAAATATATAAAAGAGAATATATTTAAAGAGTAATAAAAAAGGAGTAATCGAAAAAATTCGATTGCTCCTTTTTTATTATTTATTCTGATTTCCTTTAGCAACAAGAGCTTCAGCAACTTTGAATATAGGACCAGCACCTGCAGTTATTACAAAGTCGTCTGGTTCTACATTGTCAGCAAGATATTCAACTATATCGTCGAATTCTTTTATGTACTTAGCATCTATATTGTTGTGATATAGTTTTTCAACTAAATCTGTAGAGTGAATATCACCAGGGTCAGTTTCTCTAGCTGCGTATATATCAGTTACGATAACTTTATCAGCTGCGAAGAAAGCATCTGAGAATTCATTAAGTAGTGATTTAGTTCTTGAATATGTATGAGGCTGGAATATGCACCATAATCTATTCTTTTTAATTCTCTTAGCTGTAGAAAGAGTAGATTTTAGTTCTGTTGGATGGTGAGCGTAGTCATCTACAACAGTTGCTCCGTTGTATTTTCCTTTAAGCTCAAATCTTCTTCCGACACCTCTATATTTTTTAATATTTCTTTTTATAGTTTCTACATCTATACCAGATACTATAGAAGTTATTATTGCTGCAACAGCATTGTATATGTTGTGAAGTCCCCGAACAGATAATTCAAATTTGCCTAAATCTTCTCCATTGTAAACTAAATCGAATATACCACATCCAAGTTCATCAAATTCTATATTTTTGATTACAGCATCGTTATCTTTATTGCTACCGTATTTTATAACTGTAGCTTTTACATCGTAAAGTATATCAGCTGTGTTTTCATCATCTCCATTTATTATGAAGTATCCATCAGGAGGTAAAAGCTTACCAAATTTATTGAATGAAGCTTTGATTTCATCTATTCCTGAGAAATAGTCAAGATGGTCTTCTTCTATATTTAAAACTATAGATATTTTTGGATTGAAGTTTAGGAAACTATCTACGTATTCACAAGCTTCTGTTATAAAGTGATTAGAATGTCCTATTTTGACATTACCACCTATCATACTTAAGTTTCCTCCTACAAGTATTGTAGGATCTAGGTCAGCGTATTCAAATATAGTCGAAAGCATTGATGTTGTAGATGTTTTTCCGTGAGTACCAGATACTGCGATAGAGTTTTTATACTCTCTCATTATCTGACCTAAAAAAGCAGCTCTATTTACTATTAGTTTATTTTTCTTTCTAGCAGCCATAAGCTCTTCATTATCAGGGCGTATAGCAGCTGTATAAACAACCATGTTTACGTCGTCAGAAATATTTTCTTTTCTCTGTCCTATAAATATTTCAGCACCTTGGTTCCTAAGTTTTTCTGTCATAGGTGATTCCTGAGAGTCAGAACCTGAAACATGATATCCTTTATTAAGGCAGATTTCAGCTAATGCACTCATACTGATTCCGCCAATTCCTATGAAATGTATATTCATGATAAAAACAACCCTTTCTTTTATATAAAGTAATACAATCGAACGTTTTTGTGATATAATAAGATAATGTGCGATATTTCTCGAACACAAGAAATTATACAAAAAACAAAACTGTATTATCAACATAGTAATTATTATATCACAAGTAAATTTGTTGTGCATCAGTTTTAACGGCGATTAAGAATCAGCAGGGGGAAATAGATTATGAAATTTAAAAGAACGGAAAGAATAGGAGCGATAGTGAAGATACTATCTGATAACCCGAACAAAATATACACTCTTAGCTATTTTACAAATCAGTTTAATGCAGCTAAGTCTACAATAAGTGAAGATCTTCTTGTTGTTAAAAGTGTATTTGAAAAACTACATTTAGGAAAAGTAATAACAATATCAGGAGCGGCTGGTGGAGTAAAATACATACCAAAAACATCTAAACAAGAAAATGCAGAATTTCTAATGGAACTTTGTAACAGAATTAAAGACGAAGGAAGAATACTATCAGGTGGATTTTTATACCTAATAGACCTTATCTATGATCCTGGAACAGTTTCAAAAATAGGAAAGATATTTGCCTCTAATATAGATTATACTGATGCTGATTATGTTGTTACAATGGAAACTAAAGGTATTCCAATGGCTCTTATGACTGCAAATGCTATGAATTTACCATTAGTAATCATAAGAAAAGACATAAAAGTATCAGAAGGACCTACACTTAGTATGACATATGTCAGCGGAAACAGCGGAAAATTAGAAAGTATGAGTTTACCTAGAAAAGCTCTTAAACCAGACAGCAAGGTTATAATAATAGACGACTTCATGAGAGGTGGAGGAACTATTAAAGGTATGATAGACCTAATGAAAGAATTTAGTGCGGAAGTAATCGGAATCGGTGTATTTATATCTACTATGAAACCAGAAGAAAAAATGGTTGAGGACTATATATCATTAATTCAGCTTGATGTGCAGGGAAATGAAATAATAGTTGAACCAAATAAAGATATTTTAGCGGATACTGAATCGGAAGAAATAATAGACGTTAATTTAGAAGAAGAATAATTAAAATTGAGACTGTTATAAATTTTGTAGCAGTCTCTTTTTGTGTAGTAAAGGTTGAATTATATAAATAAACAGAATTTTGAACTTAAAAAAAAAATAAAATAAAGGGACAATTTCAAAAGATATGTACATTTTCAACGAAAAGTGATATATTTAAAGATAATAATGCGATTTTTTATTAAATTAAATATTTTAAAAAAATAAACGAATTAGTCAATGGAGAGATGTTAAATGAAATTTAAGTCAATAATACTTGCTGCGGGCAAGGGAACAAGAATGAAATCAAAATACCCAAAGGTAATACACAAAGTATGTGGTAAAGAGATGGTAAACCATGTAGTTGATACTTCTAAAAAATCAGGGGTAGAAGAAACGATAGTAGTTCTTGGACATGGAGCTGAAGCCGTAAGAGAAAGACTTTCAGACGATATAATAACAGTTATGCAGACAGAACAGCTAGGAACAGCACATGCTGTAAGAATGGCTGAAGAATATATAGAAGACGAAGATACTATAGTAGTATTATGTGGAGATACTCCACTTATAAAGGAAGATACTCTTAAAAAATTATTTGAATACCATGTAGAAAACAACTGCCACACAACAGTTCTTTCAACAATAGTAGAGGACCCTACAGGGTATGGAAGAATAATAAGAGATGAAAATGGCGACCTACTAAAAATAGTAGAACAGAAAGATGCTAGTGAAGAAGAAAAACTAGTAAAAGAAATAAACTCAGGAATATACTGCTTCAACGGTAAAAGCCTAAAAGAAGCTTTAAAAGAAATAAACAACGACAATGCACAGGGAGAATACTATCTTCCAGATGCTATAAAAGTAATGAGAGAAAAATCTCTAAAAGTTGGAGCATTTGCAGGTTCTTCAATAGAAGAATTAATGGGTGTAAACTCAAGATTACAGCTTTCTCAGGCTGAAAAAGCTATGAGAAAAAGAATAAATGAATTCCACATGGCAAATGGTGTAACTATGATAGATCCTGATACTACATACATAGAAGCTGATGTAGAAATAGGAAATGATACAATAGTATACCCAGGAGTTAATTTAGTTGGTAAAACAAAAATAGGTTCTGACTGTATAATAGGTATGAACTCATCAATAACTGATTCAATAGTTGGAGATGGAACAGAAATAAAAATATCTACTTTATTAGAAGCTAAAGTTGGAGAAAATACAAAAGTTGGACCATATGCATATCTAAGACCTAAAGCAGATGTAGGAAATGGATGTAAAGTAGGAGATTTCGTTGAAATCAAAAATGCTAAATTCGGCGATGGATCTAAAGCATCACACTTATCTTACATAGGAGATGCTGAAGTAGGTAAAAATGTAAACGTAGGATGCGGTGTTGTATTTGTAAACTACGATGGTGTACATAAATTTAGATCAGTAGTAAAAGACAATGCATTCATAGGTTCAAACTCAAATCTAGTAGCTCCAGTTACTGTTGAGGAACAGGGATATATAGCTACTGGTTCTACAATAACAGACGATGTTCCTAGAAGATCACTTGCAATAGCAAGACAAAGACAGTGTATAAAAGAAAATTGGATGGATAAAAAAGAAGCTAGAGATAAGAAATTATCTGAAGAGAAAGCAAAAAATAAAAAATAATATCTTGGGATATTAATTAAACTTGATTTCTTTTTAAACTTTTGGTTTAAATAGTTATATATTGTTAAAATGTTTGGAGGGTTAACTAAATGAATACTAGCGGTAGCGAAATCAAAATACTTGCCGGTAACGCATCTAAAGAACTTGCTGAAAAAATAGCTAAACAGTTAAACGTACCAGTTCTTGACTGTGAAGTTGGAACATTCAGCGATGGTGAAATATGTGTTAACATGAACGAAACTGTAAGAGGTTGCGACGTTTTCGTTGTTCAGTCTACTAACAGTCCGGTAAACAACAACTTAATGGAACTATTAATAATGATAGATGCACTTAAGAGAGCATCTGCAGGAAGAATAACTGCTGTAATACCATACTATGGTTATGCAAGACAGGACAGAAAAGCGAAAGCAAGAGATCCAATCACAGCTAAATTAGTTGCTAACTTAATAGTAGCAGCTGGTGCAGATAGAGTCTTAACTATGGACTTACATGCATCTCAGATACAGGGATACTTCGATATACCTCTAGATCACTTACTAGGTGGTCCATTACTATCTGAATACTTCAACGAAAAAAATATAGAAGATTTAGTAGTAGTATCTCCTGACCTTGGTAGTGTTACAAGATCTAGAAAATTTGCTAATTCATTAAATGGTGAAGTGCCAATAGCTATAATAGACAAAAGAAGACCAAGACCAAATGTATGTGAAGTTATGAACTTAATAGGTGAGGTTGAAGGTAAAAACGTAATACTTCTTGACGATATGATAGATACTGCAGGAACAATAGTAAATGCAGTTGAAGCAGTTAAAAAATTCGGTGCTAAAGATGTTTACGTTTGCTGTACACACGCTGTTTTATCAGGTCCAGCTATAGAAAGAATAGAAAATTCTTCAATGAAAGAATTAGTTGTTCTTGATACTATACAGTTACCAGAAGAAAAACAGATAGAAAAAATAAAAGTTAAATCAGTAGCTCCTATATTTGCAGAAGCTATAGATAAAATATTCAGCAACAAATCAGTAAGTGAATTATTCTAATTGAATATAAGTAGGAAGAGGAGTAACTATAATAGTACTTGCGCCTATTCAGGCGACAGGCGTACTATTTGGAGTTATCTCCTCTTTTTTTGGAGAATAAAAATTAATTATAATAATATATATGAAGAATCATAAATAACATAATAAAATCAGTTTGTATAGAAGAAAAAATAAAAAAATTTCCAAATGAATTGTTTAGATGTCAGCAACATATAATATCAATAGCTAGAGTATGATTAAATTATTGCAAATAGTATAGATAGAATAATAAATATAAGTGATGAAAAGATTTAATAAAATAAAATTTATATATATAAATAAAATATTGACGAAAATATATTAATATGATATTTTTAAATAAAGAATATATTTATTTTTCGGAGGTTATATAAATTCACTTAAAAATAATAAAATTTATTTTAAAATAGAAGTGATTTTTATGAAAAATAAAAAAATTATGTCAATAGGATTAGCAGTAGTTTTCTGTATAGCATTTTCAAATTTAAATGTAATGGCATTAAATAATAGTTCTAACTATTTGGAAATAAGTGATAGTGAACTGAAAGAATTAGAAGAGTTTTTCCCAGAAGATACAGAGTTTTCAGATGATGAAGTTGATAAACGTTTGATTAGATTAGGAGAATTTACTCAAGAAGAAATTGATAAAATAAATGCTGAATATGATAAGAGTATAGTACCTTTTGCTACAAAGGTTAATGGTGTAAATAAATATAAAACATTTAAAAGTAATGGAAAAAATTATTTACATATATACATAAGTGGTAAAACTTTACAAAAGATAAAGGCTGGAGCAAATGTTGCTTCTGCGTTAGGTGGATATATACCTTCTAAGTTTTTATCAATAGCGGTTATAGTTATAAGTGTTGTGTTAGGAACAAAATTAGATGGTATAGATACTAGATATGGTATTATACTTAAATATGTAGAAGATAAATGGAACTTCCAAGGAGCTACATATACATATAGGTATCAAGGATGGTCATATCAGACAGCTTAGGGAGTTGATGATATATGTTAAATAAAAATGCTATTAGTAGAATTTTATTCTATTTTGTATTTGTGTTTATGATTTATTTTACAGGAAATAACATTCACTATGTTAGTACATTATTTATAGGTGCTTTACTTGCTAGTGTTATATTTATTATAATGAGTAAAAAAAGCGAGAATGTGATTGGTATAAAATATGGAATAAGTTATTCTATATCAGATTTAATAATAGTATTTTCAGCAATTTTATATCAGATACAAAGTGGAATATATGAAAATATTGTGGTGCCTATTGTTATTGTGATTATATGTTACATGGCTTTAGTTATTTATTATAGTAGAAAAAAATAAAATTCATAAAAGGAAACAATTTAGTTGTATACGATGTATATAATAATTAAAATTGTTTCCTTTTTTTATAAATTTGAGAAATAAATATATCATCTTTTGTAAATAATAATTATAGAAATATAATTTACAGGAGATGATTTTTTGAACATAAAGGAAGTAATTTTAAATGCTAAGAGATTTGAAGCATCTGATATTCACATAATTTGCAACGACTATATAACTTTAAGAATTGATGGAGAATTGACGAGGTATTCATCAAAAGTTGTAGATAGTGATATTTGTAGGAAGTTTTGTGATGATTTAATAGGAAATGATGAAACTAAGCTTAGAAAGAGATATGAAAAATATTTGGATGAAGAATGTGGAGAAGTAGATTTTTCTAGGGATTTTGATTTTGTAGATTTAGAGAATGAAATAGAAAATAACGATACAAAAAATAATAAGATTATGGAAAATGATATAAATAGATATATAAAAGAGAATGTTAAAGAGTTTAGTTTTTATAATGTAGAACTAAATAAAGATGAACTAAATAAAGAGGATAAAATCTCTTTTAGAATAAGGGTTAATATCTATAGACGGAATGGTGGGGATTGTATATCAATTAGGTTAATTCCAGGTCATGTAAAAACAGCAAAGGAATTAAATATTCCAGATATAGTATGTAGCTCTGGTAATTTAAAAAGTGGAATAATATTGATAACTGGAGCAACTGGAAGTGGGAAAAGTACTACTCTTGCTGCGATAATAGATAGAATAAACAAAACATCAAAGAAACACATTATCACATTGGAAGAGCCTATAGAGTATTTGCATAAGAGTGATAAAAGTATAATAAGTCAAAGAGAATGTGGAAAAGATACCGTAGATTTTTTAGATGGATTGAAATCATCTTTAAGACAAGATCCAGACGTTATAATGATTGGAGAAATAAGAGATAAAAAGACTGTTGAAACTGCTCTCTCTGCATCTGAAACAGGACATCTTGTACTATCTACAGTTCATACATCTAAAGCATCTGAGGCGATAGATAGGATAGTGAATCTATTTGAAGCTGAAAGACATAAAGAGATAAGAGGACTTTTGGCTAATCAGCTTAGATATGTATTTTCTCAAAGACTTGTAAAAGCAAATAATGGACGAAGAGCTATATTTGAAATTATGAAAAATACAAATTCAATAGCTGCTATGATAAGAGAGGGAAAAGATGAGAGTATCGATGATATGATAAAAACTGGTAAAAAATACGGAATGCAGATGTTTGAAGATCATATAGAAACATTGTATCGAGATGGAATTATTTCCGAGGAAATATATTTAGATGAAATAAAGAATAGATAAGAAAAGACCAACGGATTAAAATCGATAATCTGTTGGTCTTTTTATATGTGTTATTCTTTTTTATCAGAACGTTTTAAGTCGATATAAGCTAATATGTAAGAAAATACAATATATGCAAATATTTTAAAATATGATAATGGTTCATATGGTTTTAAAAGTGATAAATCTTTAAAAATCATAGCTACTAAAGAACTAACTGGAAGATATATTAAAATAATAGCTTCCCAATGAATTAAGAGGACAGCATTCCAATTGATATTACTATCATCTCTATAAGGTTCATTTTTGATTGCAGTATAAGATAAAATATAGCAAAATACAAAAAGTATAAAAATTTTAAAATACGCTATAGGACTATTGATTTTTAGTATTAGTGATTTATCGCCAGAAAGAATAGATATAAAAATTGCTAGTGGAATGTATGCACTCATAGCCCAAATAGCAATTTTAAATACACTTTCAAAATTTATTTTATCTATATATTTTTCGTTTATTTTATCAAAAAAACTTTCAAACAACATAAATTATCACTCCTCGTATAATATATTTAAATTTAATTTTATTAATTTTCATTCCTATCTCATTTTCTATGTGAGATAATCTGATTAAAGATAGAGGTCGTAGTATCACTCCTTGG
>NZ_JBLOUI010000038.1:0-24233 GCF_047807365.1 Peptacetobacter sp. AB800
AAGAGGATTAATAAGTTGCTTAGATTATTATATGAAATTGAACCGCGGAGTGCCGAACGGCACGCTCCGTGGTGTGAGAGGGGCTACAAGTTAGCCCCTACTTAATTTTATTTTAAGCTATTTTCAAATATTTTTAATGTTTTTTCAGCTACAAGACAGTCCTGTTCAACAGAGCCACCGCTTATTCCTAAGCCACCTATAATTTTTCCGCATAATGATTTTACAGGAACACCACCACCTAAAAAGCAGTAATTTGTAGAACCATTTGAGAAGTTATTAAGTGTCTTAAGAGATTCGTTGTTAGATAAATACAACGTATCTGCCTTAAACTCAACAGCAGTTTTTGCCTTAGCCCGAGAAATCTCTATACTGCAAAGAAGAGAATTATCCATTCTTTTAAAAAGTATAGGGTTTGAAGATGCATCGACAACTGTAATTACAACATCTAAGTCAATACTCTTAGCAACTCCGACGGCAATATCAGCTAATCTTTCAGCTAAATTTAAGTTTAAAGAGAAAATTCTCTTTAAAGAAACAGATTTTGAAGATTCAACATTGCAAGTAGAAGTATTTTTACGATTACAATCTCCAGCAGAGTAATGCGCTGCTAGATTAGAATTAAATCCATTGCTTGTATTTTTACAAGTATCATTGTATGATTTATCAGGAGAATTTGAGCTTTCTACGGTGCAAGGAGAATTTTTACTACAACTTTCACCTTTGTTACCTTCCTCATAATCTTTTAATGTAAGAAGATAATTTTTAACAGGATTTTCTCCATTAGAAACATTTTTTAAGAACTGAGCCAATATAAGAGAAAGTGTTTCCTCAGAATATGAAGTAAGTTCACCTCTCATATATGTTTCTACTGATGTGTTGTATTTTGAATCGTACTGTTTATAAAGGACTCTATTTTTGTTATCTAAAGAGCTAGAAATTAAAGATTCTTCCCATTTCATATATATAAGCATTATAGAATCCACAAGTTTAAGTTTTTTATCATTAACTGGAACAAGTAGGTGTTTTATAGTTTTAAAATAATCTGTATCAGTACTTTCCATCATGTAGCCGTATTTTTGAGCAGCTAGATTTATTTTATTGGATTTAGCATTTGATAAATCATTTAAATAAGATGAAAGAACTTGTTCATCAAACATATTCCAATATGCAGCTCTAGAGGCGATGAAGTTTCCTTTTTGGTCTTGGCAACTAGATCTCCGTCCAATATTATTTGTATTTGTAAACATCTCCCATTCATTTGATACAACATTGGTTATTAATATTTCTTTATCCAAAATTATCAACTCCTCGTATAATGTATTTAAATTAATTCTATTAATTTTCATTTCTATCTCATTTTCTATATGAGATAATATTTCTAAAGATAGAGGTCGCAGATCAACTCCTTGAAACAATGTTTTCGTCAAAAAGGCTTACGCCTCTACTTTATGTCTTTATATGTATGAGCTGGATAGCATACATAATTGCTGTATATCTAACGAGGTTATATCGGCATAAAGTTAAAGAGGTTCTTTTCTCTATCTTTAAACTATTAGGAAAGTAGGTGTTATTATGTATTATATTGGTATTGATATTGCTAAAAATAAACACGAAGTGTCTATAATTGATTCTTCTGGAAAATTATTAAGTGAAAGTATTTCTTTCTCAAATACTATCAAAGGTTTTGAAAAACTTATAAAATATCTCTCTTCTTATAATGTTTATTCATACAACTGTATAGTTGGTATGGAAGCTACTGGTCACTATTGGCTTTCTATTTACTCATATCTCGTAGAGTATGAGTTTAATACTTTTGTTATAAACCCTATACAATCAGAAGCTTTTAGAAAAATGTATATAAGAAAAACTAAAACTGATTCAAAAGATTCATTCGTAATAGCTCAGGTTATGAGATTTGGAGAGTTTTCATCATCTCCACTTTTAGACGAAAGAATGTTTGAACTTAAAAATCTTACTAGATATAGATTTAGTCTTGTTGATGAAAGCTCTGATTGGAAAAGAAAGCTAATAACTCTTCTTGACCAAGTATTCCCAGAATATGATAAACTTTTTTCTGATATTTTTGGTGTAACATCTAAAAATTTATTATCAAAATATCCACTTCCTGAAGATATATTAAGTATAAGTACAGAAACACTAGCAGAGTTATTAGCTAAATGTAGCAATGGTAGATTTGGCTTCGCCAAAGCTGAAGAAATTCAAAATTTAGCACTAAATACATTTGGTGTTAAATTTGCCAAACGCTCATTTTCATTCCAAATAAAGCAAATAATAGATCAAATTTCATTTTTAGAAGAACAATTAAAGTTTCTTGAAAAAGAAATAAAATATCTTCTTAATGATATAAACCCTATTATTACAACTATTACAGGTATTGGTTCTGTTTTAGGTGCTTCTATTATTGCTGAAATAGGAGATATTTCTCGATTTGAAAAAGCTAGTCAATTAGTTGCTTACGCAGGTCTTGATGTTTCAGTTAAACAATCTGGAGAATTTAATGCAATCAATTCTGCTAAATTGTCCAAGAGAGGTTCTCCTTATTTAAGACGAGCAATTTGGTTAGCTTCAACTGTTGCTGCATTTAAAGACCCTGCTTTATCTGTATATTATACAAATCTTCGTAATCGAGGGAAAGCTCATGGTACTGCAATGAGAGCTGTCGCTCGTAAATTAACCAATATAATATTTGCTGTTTTAAGAGATAATAAACCTTATATTCCTAATATTTAGTTTTAAATTTTAACTAGCCGTTAGGCTTTTTTGTGATGCAAATTTTTATTTTTAATTTAAAATATTATTATTTTTTTATTACAGCTATTGACTTTTAATAGCTGGTCTTTCTTTATAAAATATATTTATTCAATCCAACTATCTTCATTTCGAAGTGATGGATTTAAAATATTCTTTCTTACTTCCTCAGCTTGGTATGTTAAAAAGTCTATCGTTGAATGGCTAAGACCTAATTCGTTAAGAGTATTTACAACAGTTGAGCAAATTTCTTCTATTATAGACTCTTTTTCGTATATAGATGCCTCAGAAAGTTTTTTTAAGTTCTCCTTAGTAAAGTTTCCTAAAATTTCAAGAGAACAAGCGCTTCTATAAGACCACTTATAAAATGACATATATTTTTTATTTAATAAATGAACAAACTCTAAATAGTGTTTAACAAACTCACCTTGAGCAATATTAGCGGCTACAGTATCTCCTCTTTTAATCATTCGGCTGTAGTTGTATTGCCCTGATTGAGCCATTTTATTCAACTGAAATGCTATTTTCTTTAGTCTAATATCTTCTGGATAGAAGTTTAATAATCTATTTCTTATCTCAGAAAATTTCCCTAAATTATCTAAAAATACTTTTCCATTTGTAGCTACACAAAGTAAATCCATAGGAACTTTTCTGTATTCGGATTCTGTTTTAGGTCCGTTTTCAAAAAGAGTATAGTATTTATAGAAGTTAGATATTGGCATTATTTCAACGTTTATATCTTTTAAATTAGATACTATAGATTCTAAATCTTTGCAGAATATTTTTAATGATGATTCAAGGTCTGATTTATAAGTTTTGTAATCAGGGTCATCTAAAAATAGCTGACATCGAGATGAAAAGTCGTGATCTTCTGATATTTCATCGTCAAATCCTAAACATTCAGAACCTACCCCAACCAATGCAAGGCATATTCTAGAGTATAAGTCTGGATATTTGTCTTTTATAAATTCAGATGTATATTTTGCAACTGTTTCAGCTCTTTCAAGTCCAGTCAATCTTTTAGAGTTAGAATTTGTACAATTAATTTCATTTATTTTGAGGTTATTCTTAAAATCAGAACTGCTAGATTCTTTTATAGATAGTGTTTTTATAAAGTCTTCTACAAATTCTATATTTTTAGATACGGATAAGAAAGCCTCACTTTTTTCACCGTAACAAGTTCTAACAATCTCAAGAGCCTTTTTATAAAGTGAAAGAGCTTCATTATAATTTTTATTAGAAAATTCATAATCAGCCATATTGTTTAGCACAGATGCGTAAAGAGGATGATTTGTACCAGTTTCCTTAAGTAAAATCTGTTCCGATTTTCTCAAGTTTTCTATGCTAGAGCTATTAGATTTTGCTAATTTTTGAATTTCGTAAAGATTATTGTAGCTTATAGCAAGAGGAACATTCATTTTTGAATCCTTTTCCAAAATTCTTATCGACTCAAGTTGCATTTTTTCTGCAGCAGAGTAATTTCCAATCTCTTTATAAAGAAGAGAAAAATTATTTAAAAGTCCGACATACGAATAAGATTTATCTCCCAATTTATCAAATATAGCTTTTGAAATATTGAAATATTTTTCAGCGTTAAAGTAATCTTTTTTCTCTCTATATATATTGGCTAGATTCATAATAGAAGTAGCATAGGCTATTTCATTGGAAAGATTTGATTTTTCATATACATCTATAGATTCTTTTATAGCCGATATAGCTTTATCAAATTCTCCAAGATTTCTCAAACAACCACCGTATTCGTTTAGTAACTCAATTAGTTTAAGATTATTGTTTTGAAGCTTGCAAAGATTTATAGCTTCTTCTAATAGAGGAGCCATTTCTTTTTCTCGTCCCTGTCTCCAAAGAGAGTGAACTTCTTTCATTATTTCATCAATAGTTTTCATGGAATCTCCTTTCTATATATTAGTAGCAAAATAATTTCTTAAAATCATCTACTGGATTTGAGATTATTTCAGTAGAAACTATTTCTTCTTTTGAAAAATTATCATTAATAGTATCTATAGCTACTCTTATATTTGATATAGAGCCTACGAAGAATACAAGCCCTTTTCCAAATAATCCAAGTCCCATGTCTATTTTTAATATCTCTGAAGATGAGGTCTTTAAAATCACATCCGCTACTTTTATTGTATTTACACAGTTTTTTACCTCTACAATTCCCAAATCAGAAAAATTATCCACCTTATTTCTTGAAGATAGAGCTTCTATACATTTTTCGCTAATTCCTGTTACCGAGCTATATAGAATTTTTCTTTTATTATCTTTATATTCTTTCATTATATTTACTACATCCGATGTATCTGCTGAAAAAATAAAAAGTAATCTTCCGGGACAAATTCTCTGAAGCTTTAGGGTTGATATAGAAAAATGCTTCATTATATAGTCTATATTTTTATATCCTTCAGCTATGTGTGGGAACTCTAGTATTCCTACAGAAAAATCCACTAAAAATCCCTCCTTTTAAGTAAGTATAAATATACAAGATAATTATATTTTAAATGTAAAATTCAAATCAATTAAAAGGTGGATAAAGTTTGACTATTACATATAATAGGGTAAAATTTTACAAATTGGTAAAATTGAAAAATTCAAACCTATAAAACAAAAAAGAAAAAATATTAAAAAAAGAAAGAATATAAGGATAAAAAATATAAATAATAAACAAAACTTATATATAAATTTAAAATATACATCATTTAATTAGGAAAACGATTATCTATATGTTAAAAATTTGTTTTGATTTTAATATTACAATAACGGAGATTGTATTGTATTAACTAAACCTGCCCAAAAATTGATAAAGTATATGTTGAAAGATATGTTTAGAAATAACGACAAATTAAGAATCCTTTTTATATTTGTCTGTTAATATAAATTATTCTTTAATAAATTTATTTAATTTTTAGGAGGTTCACTTATGTTAGAAAAAGGTTTTAGCAAACCAACTGAGAGAATTGAAAAATTAAGACAGGTTATAATTGATGCGGTTCCTCAGGTTGAATCAGAAAGAGCTTGTTTAGTAACAGAATCTTACAAAGAAACTGAAGGTCTTCCAACAGTTATAAGAAGAGCAAAAGCAGTTGAAAAAATATTCAACGAATTACCAGTAACAATAAGAGATAACGAATTAATAGTTGGGTCAATAACAATAAACCCAAGATCTACTGAAATATGTCCAGAATTCTCTTATGACTGGGTTGAAAAAGAATTCAAAACAATGCACAGCAGAATGGCTGATCCATTTGAAATATCTGAAAAAGTTCAGGGTGAATTACACGAAGCATTCAAATATTGGGATGGAAAAACTACTAGTTCATTAGCAGATTCTTACATGTCTCCTGAAACAAAAGATTGTATAGCAAATGGAGTATTCACAGTAGGAAACTACTTCTACGGTGGTGTTGGTCACGTTAATGTTGACTACGGTAAAATACTTAAAAAAGGATTCAGAGGAGTATTAGAAGAAACTATAGCTGCTATGAACCAGTTAGATCCAGACGATCCAGAAACAATCAAAAAACGTCAGTTCTACAATGCAGTTATAATATCTTACAATGCAGCAATAAAATTTGCTCATAGATATGCTGATAAAGCAAGAGAATTAGCAGCAGTAGAATCTAACCCAGTTAGAAAAGCTGAATTAGTTCAGATAGCTGCAAACTGTGATAGAGTTCCAGAATACGGTGCAAGAAACTTCTATGAAGCTTGTCAGTCATTCTGGTTCATACAGATAATGGTACAGATAGAATCAAATGGTCACTCAATATCTCCAGGTAGATTTGACCAGTATATGTACCCATACTTAAAAAATGACAACATAAGCAGAGAATTCGCTCAGGAATTAATAGACTGTATATGGGTTAAATTAAATGACGTAAACAAAACTAGAGATGAAGTTTCAGCACAGGCGTTTGCAGGATACGCAGTATTCCAGAACCTTTGTGTTGGTGGACAGGACGAAGAAGGAAAAGATGCAACAAATGAAGTTTCTTATATGTGTATGGAAGCAGTTGCACATGTTAAATTGCCAGCTCCTTCATTCTCAGTTCGTGTACATCAGAACTCTCCACTAGAATTCTTATACAGAGCTTGTGAAGTTTCAAGATTAGGATATGGTGTTCCAGCATTCTACAACGATGAAGTTATAATACTTGCATTAGTTGCTAGAGGAGTAGCTTTAAAAGATGCTAGAGATTACTGCATAATAGGTTGTGTTGAACCACAGGCTGGACATAGAACAGAAGGATGGCATGATGCTGCATTCTTCAACATAGCAAAAGTTCTTGAAATAACTTTAAATAATGGTAGATGCAATGGAAAACAGCTTGGACCAGTAACTGGTGAGTTAGAAGAATTAGATAGTATAGAAAAAATATTCGCTGCATATCAGAAACAGATGGAATACTTTGTAAGACGTCTAGCTGAAGCAGACAATGCTGTTGACTATGCTCATATGGAAAGAGCACCACTACCATTCATGTCAGCAATGGTTGATGATTGTATAAAAGTTGGTAAAACTGCTCAGGAAGGTGGAGCTATATACAACTTCACAGGACCTCAGGCATTCGGTGTAGCTGACTCAGGTGACTCTTTATACGCTATACAGAAACATGTATTTGAAGATAAGAAAATAACATTAAAAGAATTAAAAGAAGCTTTAGAAGCTAACTTCGGTGCATCTGATTGTGTAACTCCAGGATGCAAAGAACCTTCAATAGAAGGCGCTAGTTTATCAGAAGCTGAAATATACGAAGCAGTTAAGAAAATATTATCTAGCACAGGTTCAATAGATATGGCTACTTTAGAAAATAAATTAACTGAAAAAATATCTACTTCAGCTTGCAAAACTGGAACTTGCTGTGGAGAATCAACAGGAAAATTCACTACAATAAGAAAAATACTTCAGAATACAGACAGCTTCGGTAACGATATAGAAGAAGTTGATGAATTTGCAAGAAGATGTGGAAAAATCTACTGCAACGAAGTAGATAAATACACTAACCCAAGAGGTGGACAGTTCCAGGCTGGTATATACCCAGTTTCAGCAAACGTATTATTTGGTAAAGATGTTCTTGCGTTACCAGATGGTAGATTA
Source organism: Peptacetobacter sp. AB800 (assembly GCF_047807365.1). Lineage (NCBI taxonomy): Bacteria > Bacillati > Bacillota > Clostridia > Peptostreptococcales > Peptostreptococcaceae > Peptacetobacter > Peptacetobacter sp. AB800. The sequence continues at coordinate 7,886 of NZ_JBLOUI010000038.1, forward strand.
GCTCATGAACCTCTAGCAGATGGCGTTTCTCCAAGACAGGGTGTTGATACTCATGGACCAACTGCTGCTTCAAACTCAGTTGCTAAACTTGACCATGCTCAGGCATCAAATGGTACACTTTACAACCAGAAATTCACTCCAGCAGCTGTTGCAGGTGAACAGGGACTTAAAAACTTCGTATCAATAGTTAAGAGTTTCTTTGACCATAAAGGAAGTCATGTTCAGTTTAACGTTGTAGATAAAGAAACATTAATAGAAGCTCAGGAACATCCTGAAGAACATCAGGACTTAATAGTTAGGGTTGCAGGATATAGTGCTCATTTCGTTACTCTAGCTAAAGAAGTTCAGGACGATATAATAAACAGAACAGAACATAATATGTAATAAAAGTTTATTAGATAGAAATATATTTTAGAAAATATAAATTGAAAATAAGTAAAGGGAGTTAGATTATATGGAATCTGTTAATTACAGTGCCAAAGGTGTGGTATTCGATATACAGAGATACTCAATTCACGATGGACCTGGTATCAGAACAATCGTCTTCCTAAAAGGTTGTCCGCTGAGATGCAAGTGGTGCTCAAACCCTGAATCTCAGTCGTACAAACCGGATCTATTATATAGAAATGGTCTTTGTATTGAATGTGGACGGTGTATATCAACATGCAAGGCAAAGGCTATAGATCCTAAAAATAAATATTGGGTAGATAGAACAAAATGTACACTATGTGGTGAATGTGCTCTTGTTTGTCCTTCTGGAGCATTATCTATGAAGGGCAAAGAGATGACAGTAGAGGAAGTAATTAAAGAAGTTAAAAAAGATGACATCCAATACTACAGATCTAATGGAGGTGTTACATTATCAGGTGGTGAAGCACTTACTCAACCTGCATTTGCAAAAGAAATCTTCAAAGCTTGTAAAGCAAAAGGATGGCATACAGCCATAGAAACGGAAGGATTTGTAAATGAGGATGTGATAAGAGATGTGGTTCCATATATAGACTTAGTTCTACTTGATATAAAAAGTATAAGCTCAGAGCCTCATAAAAAGTTTACTGGTGTAGACAACGAAAGAATTATGAAAGCAGCTAAGCTTATACAGGAAATTACCCATACGATTATAAGAGTACCAGTTATACCTGGGTTCAATGCAAATGAGGAAGAAATCACAAAGATTGCCCAATTTGCAGAATCACTTCCAAATGTAAGAGAGTTGCATCTTCTAGGATATCATAACTATGGAGAAGGTAAGTACGAATTATTGGGAAGAGAATACGAACTTAAAGGTGTTCCAAAATTAAAAGACGAAGAACTTGAAAAATATAAAAAAATTGTAGAAAGCTACGGTTTAGAATGTAAAATCGGTGGATAACGGGAGGCAAACATGGATAAAGAATTATTAGAAAAAGTAATGGGCCAAGTTTCTGAAGAATTAGGATTAAACGCTAATGCTTGCGAAGAAAAATGTGAACCTAAAAAACATTGTTGCGCAGAAAGCGTTACTGAATTCGTAGGAGTATCTGAAGGAGATACAATAGGTCTTGTTATAGCAAGTGTTGACCCACTTCTTACAGAAGCTATGGGACTTGGAAAATTTAGATCAATAGGTATAATAGGCGGAAGAACTGGCGCTGGACCACAGATAATGGCAGTTGATGATGCTGTTAAGGCAACAAATACTGAAGTAATATCTGTTGAATTACCTAGAGATACAAAAGGTGGAGCAGGACATGGTTCACTTATATACATAGGAGCTGAAGATGTTTCTGATGCTAGAAGAGCAGTAGAAATAGCTTTAGAATCTCTTCCAAAATACTTTGGAGATGTTTACGGAAATGAAGCTGGACACCTAGAATTCCAGTATACAGCAAGAGCAAGCTACTGTTTAGAAAAAGCTTTTGGAACTCCTCTTGGAAAATCATTCGGTATGGTTTGTGCAGGACCCGCAGCTATAGGAACAGTACTTGCAGATACAGCAGTTAAAGCAGCTAACGTAGATGTTGTTGCATATAGCTCTCCAGCAAAAGGAACAAGCTTCTCAAACGAAGTTATATTAACATTCACAGGAGATTCTGGAGCAGTTAGACAGGCAGTTCAGGCTGCAAGAGAAGTTGGTATAAAATTATTAGGTGCGTTAGGAGCACATCCTGAATCAAGCACAGTACCATACATATAAGAATCAAGAGAAAAGAGAATAAGATTTAAATATAAAAAAAGATAAATTTATGGAGGTAAATTATGAACTCAGATGCATTAGGAATGGTTGAAACTAAAGGACTAGTAGGAGCAATAGAAGCAGCAGATGCTATGGTAAAAGCTGCTAACGTTAACCTAGTAGGATACGAAAAAATAGGATCAGGATTAGTAACAGTAATGGTAAGAGGAGATGTTGGAGCAGTTAAAGCAGCAGTAGACGCTGGAGCAGCTTCTGCAAGAGCTATAGGTGAAGTAGTATCTACTCACGTAATACCAAGACCTCACACTGATACAGAAAGAATAATACCACACTTCGAATAATAAAAAATTTGAAGAAAAAGAAATAATCTAAAAGTAAGAAGAACATCTCCGCCTTTTGCGGAGATGGATTTTCTTATAATTGGAGGATAAAATGTCAGTGAGTGAAAAAGATTTTAATGCGATATTAAGAAAGATAATCAGACAAGTACTTATCGAACAGGAAAAGATATCTTCAGAACAACAGCTTTTATCACTAAAAGAAGAGAAAAAAGTTTACATAGCAGTAAATGAAGAATGGGATAATAGATATTATCTTTTTTTTGAAGAATTAAAAAAACTTAATAAAAATGTGAAAATACTTATCCTTGGAGATAAAGTTGATGAATTTAGAACGAAAGCTCAAGAATTAAAATTAGGCTATGATATTTTAACAGTTAAAGATTTTAAAGTAGAGTCGGATAATGAAATGGTAGTATTTCCAGTAATTTCTAGAAATGACATAATAGATATAGCATCTTGTACTGATAAAACAGCGACAACAAAGGTTGTAAGACGTTGTTTTGAAGAAGGTGCTAAAATTTATTTTATGAAGTTTGGAATAGAAAAGTTAACAGGGAAAGAGCCTGAAAAATATAAACAGAGAATACTAGCATATTATAGAGAAATTCTTGAATTTAATATAGAAATGATAGACGACATAAGGGCGGTGATGTAATTGGGTAAATCTCTAGGAACTATTGAAGTTGTAGGATTATCATCAGCTATTGTTGTCGCTGATGCTATGGCAAAAACAGCTAATATAGAAATAAATGATCTTGAAATAACAAAAGGATTTGGATTTGTTACTGTAAAAATATTTGGAGATGTTGGAGCAGTAAAGGCAGCCATATCAGCAGGAAAAAGCTTAGCATTACAGTCAGGTGCTTATGTTGCATCTAATGTAATAGCTAGACCTAATATGGATTTAGAAAAAAGAATTCTTTCTTTTAAAGAAAAAAAGGAAGAACCTAAAAAAGAAGAAGTAAAAGAAGAGCCTAAGGTTGAAGAAAAAGTAGAAAACACTTCTGAAAATACAGAAAAACCTATAGAAAAAAAAGAAGAGGTTAAAGATACTAAAGAAGAAGTTAAACCTGAAGCTAAAGAAGATAAAAAAGTAGAAAATGAACAAATAAAAGAAGAAATAAAAGAAACAAAGTCTCAATCAAGTTCAAGTAGAAGAAGAAAAACAACAACAAACAAAGTGACAAATGAAAACAACAATAGTAATAAATAAGTAATAAAACAGGAGGTTTCTGATGTATATAGCAAAGGTAGTAGGAAATGTAGTTGCAACTAAAAAAAATGATACTCTAATGGGCTCAAAGCTTATGATAGTCCAGCCTGTAAATTCAGCGCTAAAAAAGGAGGGACCTGAAGAGGTTGCTGCAGATTTTGTTGGAGCTGGTATAGGAGAGTATGTATTAGTAGGGTCAGGATCTTCTGTCAGAGTAGAAGAAGAAAGAAGAAGAGCGACTATAGACTTAGCTATTATAGGAATAATAGATGATGTAGTCGTATAAAGGAGATATTATGAATAGTCAAAAAGGCGTATTTTCCGATGTAAATGATGCGATATATGCTGCAACGAGCTCCTTTAAATTATACTCTAAACTGAGTCTAAGAGATAAAGAGGAAGTAATAAGAGAAATCAGAAGAAAACTCGTAGATTATATTGATCTATTAGCAGAAATGTCACTAAAAGAAACTTGCATGGGAAACTTAGAAGACAAGAAATTAAAGATAAAATTAGCTATAGAGGAAACTCCAGGTACAGAAATTCTAATGAGTGAAATAAGACATGGGGATGGAGGGTTTACATTATTTGAATACACTCCATACGGAATAGCTTGTGCAATACAGCCTAGTACAAACCCATGTGAAACTATGATAAATAACACAATAGCTCTTTTAGCAGCAGGAAATACAGTTATAAACTGCCCTCATCCTAGAGCTATGAATGTATCAAAATTCCTAACAAATATAATAAACACTATAATTTCTGATCTTACAGGTATAGAAAATGTAGTAGTTACGCTAGATGAATGTAAACTTGCATATATAAAAGAAATAATGAATCATCCGGATGTAGACCTAGTAGTATCTACTGGTGGTTCAGATAATGCAAGAAGTGCAGTATCTTGTGGCAAAAAAGTTATAGCAGCAGGTCCTGCAAATCCTACATTTATAGTAGATGAAACTGCTGATATAAAAAGAGCTGCTGACTGTATAACTAGAGGGGCTTCATTTGATAACAATATAATGTGTATAACAGAAAAAAACATAATAGTAGTGGATGAAGTTGCTCATAAGTTAGAAGAAGAATTAAAGAAAAACGGTGTATTCTATGTAAAAGATATAGCTACAATGTTAAAACTTTCAAAGCTTTTACTAACAGAAGATATGAAACCTAACAAGTTATATGGTGGAAAAGATGCAGATGTTATTTTAAAAGATGCGGGAATAAAAACAGACAGAAGCTATAAATTAATAGCTGTTGAAACTGTTAAAATTCATCCTTTTGTAACTGAAGAATTATTAATGCCATTAGTAAGTATAGTAAGAGCAAAGGATTTTGATGAAGCATTAGAAATAGCATCTGATGTCGAGCAGGGATGTAGACATACATCAGGAATTCATTCAAATAGAATGGATAGACTAAGACTTGCAGAAAGAGTGATGAAAACTAGTATATTTATAAAAAATGGTTGCTCACTTGATGGAATAGGAATATGTGGAGTAGGTGGAACAAGCTTCACTATAGCAAATATAACAGGAGAAGGAGCTGTTACAGCTAGAGATTTTTCTAGAAAAAGAAGATGTGTAACAGTTGATACTTTGACAATATTATAGAAATAGATAGCGTAAATCGAGGAAGATAATTATGAATATAATAAGTCAGACTACAAAAATTTATTCTGGCGAAGGAGCTATGGAATCTTTGAGAGATATAAAAAATTCAAAGGTATTAGTTATGTCAGATGGATTTTTAGTAAAAAATAAAATGATAAATATGGTTCTAGATAATCTAGACAAAACAAATACAGTAGAAATATTTGACGATATAAAACCAGATCCTCCTCTAAGTGTTGTATCAAAAGCTATGGCAAAAATGATACAGATAGACGCTGAATATTTAATTGGATTTGGTGGAGGATCAGCTATAGACACTGCAAAAGGAACAATTTATTTCTTAAAACAGGCAGGCAAGCTAAAAAAAGATTTAGAATTTATAGCAATCCCTACAACAAGTGGAACAGGATCAGAAGTTACAAATGTTGCAGTTGTAACAGATGAGCAGAGCAGCGTAAAACACGCACTTGTATCAGATGAGATTCTTCCAACTGTAGCAATACTTGATCCAAAGACTACAGAATCTCTTCCTCCAGCAATCGTTGCAAATACAGGAATGGATGTACTTACACATTCATTAGAAGCATATGTTGCAAAAGGAGCTAATGATTTTTCAGACGCACTTGCAGAAAAATCAGGAGAATTAGTCGTTAAATATTTACTTTCAGCATATAAAAATGCTGACGATAAAGTGGCAAAAGAAAAAATGCATATGGCATCAAATTTAGCTGGAAATGCATTTAATATTGCTGGATTAGGTGTTAATCATTCAATAGCACATCAGCTTGGAGGTGTATACCACATAGCTCATGGTCTAGCAAATGCCATATTACTTTGTGAGGTAATAGATTTTAACTCGGAAGATAGTAAAACAAAAGAAAAATATGCTGAGTACTCTAGAAAAATTGGACTTGCAGAAAAAAATGATTGTGACTGTGATGCAATCTATAAACTAAAGTTATTTATAAGAAATATCATGGAAGAAATGAACCTTCCTAAGAATATTTCTCAATGTGGAAATGTAGATTTAAGCAAATGGAAACTTGAAAAGTTTATAATGACAGCAAATACAATGAAAGACAGATGTCTTCCAGGAAATCCAAGAGATATCAAAGATAAAGATATACTTGAAATACTAGAGAAAATCTATTAAGTTATAATTAGATAATAAATATTACCAATAGTAAATAGTTATTATTTTTATAAACTTTTTCAACATTGGTACTAAAAAGGAGACCGTTATGACTACTAATAGTAAATCTGTAAATATTTCAATAAATGAAAAATATCTAGAAGGAAAAGAAGACAATTTTGATATTATATCTATATTTGGAAGAAAGAACTTAGACGAAATACAGAAGATAATTTCTGATGTTACAGGACTTGCCTTTGTAACTGTTGACTATAGAGGAGAGCCAGTATCAGAGCCAACTAAGTTCTCAAACTTCTGCAGAAAGATGAGAACAGATAAAAATAAGCGGACTTTATGCAAGCTATCAGATGCATCTGGTTCAATAATAGCAGCTACAACAAAACAGACTAGCATATACTTTTGTCCATGTGGTCTTTTAGAAGTTGCTATACCTATAATAATTAATGATAAGTACTTAGGTGGATTTATCGGTGGGCAGGTAAGATGCCTTGATGCTCCAGATTCAGTTATGAGACTTAGTAAGAATATGATTCCTGGTGGTGCAAATATACCAGATACAGAAATAAGAGCTGAAAAGACAAAAGATGTCGATATTAGCGATTTAAAAATATATTCATATAAAGAGATCGTTTCAATAGCGAAACTTGTAGAGCTTATAATAAACCAATTAACAAAACAAGAACTTATTTCTGGTCATAATCAAAAGAAGAACTTAACTAGAATTAGCGAGCTTGAAGATAAGATAAAAAGACTAGAGTATCAAAATAATTCATTAAAAGAAAAGGTAGATACTTTAAAAAGAGATAACAATCTGTTTTTCATGAGAAATACTTTTAATATGATATCAAATCTTGCAGTTATAGAAGATGCTTCAAAAACTAATGGAGCAGTTCTAAGATATTTAGATTTTATAGAGAGTGGATTAGATATTGACGGGAATAAGACTATTAGAGATGAAATAAGAAAGGTCGAAAAATTTATACAGCTTAATAAGATTAGATATTCAGATAGACTTGATTATAATATAAAATTTGAAAAAGATGTATTGGATATAAATATACCGTATTCTTTGATACTGCCATTTGTATATGCAGGAATCTATTATACTTTAAACACTGAAGATATAGATCTTATGATAAATATAAGTATATCAAAAGTAGGTAAGGATATAGAAATACTAATAGAAGATAATGGAACTGGGCAGGCTATAACAGAACTAGAAAATGTTTACAAAATTTACGGTGGAAATCATGAAGGAAATGAAATCGTAAAATCTATTGTAGACGTTCAAAAGTTTATGACTGATACATTTGGAACAGAGTATAGAATAAACACTGAAAGGATCAAAGGAGAGGGAACAAAGGTATACATTAAATACCCTATAAACTTTGATGAAGGTTTTGATTATGTATAAAATACTTGTAGTAGATGATGATGAATTAATGAGAATATCTATGACGAAAATCATTTCATCAGTAGATGGTTTTCAAGTAGATTATATTGCTAAAAATGGAAGAGAAGCAGTTGAAATCTGTAAAAACAAGCAGGTTGATATAATTTTTATGGATATAATGATGCCTGTAATGAATGGTATAGACGCAACAAGAGAAATACTTTCAATAAATCCAAAAGCAAACATATACATTGTCAGCAGCTACCAAAGTTTTGAAATGGCGAAATCAGCTATTAATAGCAAAATTAAACGGTATTTTGTTAAGCCAGTTAATCCAGAGATAATAGTAGAGATTTTAAATAATCATAGAGAAGATAATGACAATAAAGAAAATATTATAGCCAAAAGAATTTTTGATACTATAAGTGAAAAAGATTTTATGAAGGGATATGAAATGATAGATGAACTAGTTGATGAGATATATGAAATAAGTAAGGATAGTGATTTGAGAACAGTTGTTAAAGAAATATCTGATAAAGTCTTTATTTCAATCTTTCATGAAAGAGATTATAACTTTGAAGAAATTAAGAACAAGTTTAGTATATCTGACAAGGCTGTACTCGATAAAAGAATGCTTTCAATATGGATATTTAAGATAATGGACTACATTTTTGCTGAGATTAGCTCATCTAAATATGCTATTTTAAAGAATGTATTTAAATATATCGATAATAAAATCGGAGAAGATATTTCTTTAAAAGATATAGTAAGAGACTGTAATATAAGCCAGGGTTATTTAAGTAGAATTTTCAAAAAAGAATTAAACATGACGATAATGAATTATATACATTTAAAGAAAATAAATCTTGCGAAAGAATACTTATGTATGACCGAAAAAAGTGGTGCAGAAATATCTTTTGAAGTTGGATACAATGAATTTAGTTATTTCTGCAAAGTTTTTAAAAAGTACGAAGGTATGACGATTTCTGAATATAGAAATGTGTAGGGTTCATAGTCGCTAAATAAGGAGATCAATATGGACTTAAATTTATTAATTGCAGCCTTTGGTGGTGGAGTGATTGGAGCAGCTTTTGGAGCAATTCCAGCATTTATAATAACTGGGATACTTGCTATAGCAGGTGGTCTTATAGCAATGGCAGGTATTCCAGAGTTATCAGTAGGTAGTATAACATTTGGTGTATTCTGGGGACCACATATAGCATTTACAGGTGCTGCTGCAGCAACAGCAGTAGCAGCATTAAAAAGACATAAAGTTGAATCATCAGGTGATGTATTAACACCACTTTATTCAACGAAAGATATACCAACACTTTTATCTGGGGGAGCTTTTGCGGTAGTAGGATTTTTATTCTACACATTATTTACAACAAAATTATCTTTCCTTCAAACTGACGCCCCAGGAGCTTCAGTATTCTGCACATTAATGTTATGTAGATTAATAATAGGAAAAACAGGACCTATAGGTTCATTAAAAGAAAAAAGAGACTGGATACCTAAAGCTGAATCAGGAGTATTTGTTGATTTAATACTTGGAGCTGCATTTGGTTTAGTAATAGGTGCAGTTGGATATGTAATGAATAGCTTAGGAATATCAACTGAAGCAATGGCATCTTATCCAGTAGTATGTTTCGGAATAAGTGCAGCATCACTTATATTCTTACAGGCTGGATTTGGAACACCAATAACACATCACATATCTTTCCCAGCAGCGCTTGCTTATGTATTATCAGGTAATATACTTGTAGCAGCTCTAGTTGGTGCTATAAATGCTGTTGCTTGGCATTTTGCAGGAAACATAATAAACACAAATGGGGATACTTACATAGACCCACCTGCTACAGTAATAATGATATCAGTAGCGCTTATAAACCTAATATTCTAATAAAAAGGGATACTGTATTAGAATATAGACGCTTTTAGAATGATAAATAGAATGAAAATTCTGAATGAAAGACAGTATGAGAACTGTTAAAAAAATACGATGAAAACGAGGGATACCATGAAACAGGAAGAATTAATAAACTTAATATGCAAAAGAGTAGTGGAAAAATTAAATGATTTAGAAGCATATAAGATCCCAATCGGTGTTTCAAATAGACATGTCCATCTGTCAAGAGAGCACTATGAAATTCTTTTCGGGAAAAATACTGTGCTTACTAAAAAAGTAGATCTTAAACAGCCAGGACAATTTGCGGCTAATGAAGTAGTTACAATAAAAGGATCAAAAGGAGAATTTAAAAAGGTTAGAATTTTGGGTCCATTTAGAGATAAATCACAGGTAGAAATATCTGTAACAGATTCATTTAGATTAGGAGTAAAACCTATGATAAAAGAGTCTGGACAATTAGAAGGAACTCCAGGCATAGAAATAATAGGGCCAGAAGGGTCAGTAACACTAGAATGTGGAACAATAGTTGCATTAAGACATATACATATGACTCCAGAAGATGCAAGAAGAATGGATGTAAAAGACGGAGATTTAGTAGATGTGCAGCTTATGGGACCTAGAAAGGCACTTCTTTCTAATGTACTAGTTAGAGTTTCTGATAAATATAAATTAGAAATGCACTTAGATATGGACGAAGCTAACTCAGCGTTCATAAAAAATAATGATATAGCAATACTTAAAAAGTAGGTTACTGGAGGTAGTTATGTATAAAAACAGTATTCTTGATGAATTAGACGAATTGATAAAATCAGAAAAAACAGCTGAATATAAATTACCACTTAGATGTGGTGTGGATTTAGGGACTGCAAATATAGTTATAGCGGTTGTAGATGCAGATGGCAAACCTGTAGCTGGGATAGTTAATGAATCTAAAGTTGTAAAAGACGGAATCGTTGTTGACTATGTTGGAGCAATACAGAACTTAAAGAAAATGAAGGCCGAATTAGAAGAAAGACTTGGTACTGAGCTTATCAATGCAGCTACTGCAATACCACCAGGAATACTTGTAAAAAATGCTAAAGGTTTCGTGAGTGTAGTTGAAGGAGCAGGATTCGAGGTAACTAACATAGTTGACGAACCTACAGCAGCAGCCACAGTAATCGGAATAAAAGATGGAGCAGTAGTTGATATAGGTGGTGGTACAACTGGTATAAGTGTATTAGAAAATGGTGAGGTAATATTTACTGCAGATGAGCCTACTGGAGGAACACACATGACACTTGCTGTTGCAGGTTATTATGGTGTAGATAAAGCAGAGGCTGAAAAAATGAAAAAAGATAGATCTCATCAATCTGATATATATTCAATAGTAGTGCCAGTAGTGGAAAAAATGTCTACAATAGTAAAAGGCTTTTTAAAAGATTATCCAACAGATACTGTTTATGTAGTTGGAGGAGCAAGTCTATTTGATGATTTTGAAGAAACTTTCAATAAAGTAACAGGTGTAGAATGTATCAAAGCAGAAAAAGCACTTTTAGTAACACCATATGGGATAGCGCTTAACTGTAAGTAATGGAGGAATGAAAATGGAATTAGATTTAATACAGGAAATGATAAAACAGGTACTAGAAGAAATAAAAGAAGAAGGTGTAGAAGTTTCTTCTAAGGAAGAATACGGATACGGTGTATTTGATAGCATGGTAGAAGCAATAGATGCAAGTGAAAAAGCTCAGAAAGAACTTTTTGAATGCTCTGTTCAGCAGAGAGATAAATTTGTAGATGCTATAAGAGCTGAAATTCTAAAAAAAGAAAACTTAGAAATGATATCTTATGATGCTGTTGAAGAAACAAAAATAGGTAGAGTAGAAGATAAAATAATCAAAAATAGAGTAGCTGCTGAAAATACTCCAGGTACAGAAGACTTAAAAACAAGAGCTATAACAGGAGAAGATGGACTTACTATAGAAGAATATTGTCCATTTGGAGTAATAGGATCTATAACACCAACTACTAACCCTACAGAAACATTAATAAACAACTCAATATCTATGATAGCTGGAGGAAATACAGTAGTATTCAGTCCTCATCCAAGAGCTAAAAAAGTATCTATAAAACTTGTAAAAATGATGAATAAAGCTTTAGAAGAAGCTGGAGCACCAAGAAATTTAATAACAATGGTAAAAGAACCATCAATAGAAAACAGTAAAATAATGATGGAAAGCCCAAAAGTTAGATTATTAGTTGCGACTGGAGGACCAGCAATAGTAAAACAGGTACTTTCTGCAGGTAAAAAAGCTATAGGAGCAGGGGCAGGAAACCCACCAGTAGTTGTAGATGAAACAGCTGATATAGAAAAAGCAGCAAAAGATATAGTATCAGGAGCAAGCTTTGACAATAATGTTCCATGTATAGCTGAAAAAGAAGTATTCGCAGTTGAATCAGTAGTGGATCAGTTAATATACTACATGAAGAAAAATGGAGCATACGAAATAACTTCTCCAGAAGTTTTAGAACAGTTAGACAAAGCTGTATCTAAAGAAAATGGAAAACCAAACCCAAGCCTAGTAGGTAAATCAGCAAAAGAATTACTTGCATTAGTAGGAATAAATGTAGATGATGATATAAAACTTGTAATAGCAAGAACAAATAAAAACCATCACCTAGTTACAGAAGAAATGTTAATGCCAATACTTCCAATAGTAAGTGTACCTGATGTAGACACAGCAATAGATTGGGCGTACGAAGCAGAAGCAGGAAACAGACACACTGCTATAATGCATTCTAAAAATGTTGATAAACTTACAAAAATGGCTAAAAAATTAGAAGCAACAATATTTGTAAAAAATGCACCTTCATACGCAGGAATAGGTGTAGGCGGAGAAGGACACACTACATTTACAATAGCTGGACCAACAGGAGAAGGTATAACTTCAGCTAAATCTTTCTGTAGAATAAGAAGATGTGTAATGAGTGAAGCATTAAGTATAAGATAGTTAGCTTTTACCTCATAAATTAATTTAATAGATAAAAAAATGCGTATTCTTTTTAGGGTACGTATTTTTTTATGTTTTAATATTAACAAATTACATTGTAGCTATAATTTTAGAATGTTATAATGATGTATATACTAAAATACATAGTAAATACACATAGATAATTTATAATGATTATATAATAAAAATATTGGTATTTTATAAAATACTCTAAACTATAGCAAATATCCAAAGGAGAAAAATAATGGGAGAAGTAATTTGGGATAAAGAAACTTATAACGGACTTATTACAGATTTGAAAAATAACGCAGACGAAAAATACAGAGATTTTACTTTAAATCTAAACCCAGGCAAAGAAAAAATTATTGGAATAAGAATTCCAGAACTTAGAAAAAAAGCAGCTGAAATTTCAAAAGGAGATTGGCGAAAATTCTTAGAAGTATCATACAAAAATAATAATGGATATATAGAAGAAGAATTTATAAGAGGTCTTGTGATTGGAAATGTAAAAAATTGTGATATAGAGGAACTTATCGACTATGTAGATGATTTTATAGGAAGAATTGATTCTTGGTCTGTAAATGATACATTCTGCTCATCTCTTAAAATAACTAAGAAAAATATGGATAGAATGCACACTTTTATACTAGATAATTTAAAATCTAAAAATCCATGGAGAAAAAGATTCTCTATCGTTATGCTTATGGACTATTATCTATCTGAGGCGTATTTAGACGAAATTTTTAATATTTGTGATACTGTAAAGGACGATGAGTACTACTACAAAATGGCGGTCGCATGGTTGTTATCAATGTGTTTTGTAAAATTTAGAGATAAAACAATGGAGTATTTTAATAATTGTAATTTAGATGACTTTACATATAATAAAGCTTTACAGAAAACAAGGGAATCTCTCAGAGTTAGTAAAGAGGACAAGGAAACTTTAAAAGAGATGAAAAGAAAAACTGTAAAGATGTAAAATAAAAATAGTAAAGTTATAATAAAGAATTGGAAATTATAATATAAAAGAATTTGAAAGAGGGAGAAAAATGGCAAGAAAGAAAAAAATAGATGAAAAAGAGCAGCAGGTTTCATTTGCATCTTTAGCTGAAATAGAAGAAACTGCTCCTAAAGAAGAGAAAAAAACTACAAGAAAAAAATCAACTACAACTACAAAGAAAAAGACTGTTCCTAAAAAAGATAGAAAGATAAATATCACACAGGAAGATATGGATAAGCTTTGTGAGGTATATGACTGGTATTTAAGTGTTAAAGATACTATAAGCTACAATGCAGCTACAGAAGAGGATACAAAAAACAAAGATGTTGTAATTGAAGAAACAGATCTTAAAGACACTAAAAAAGCGTATTTAAACATAGATAGACAAACTTGGGAAGATTTTGATGTACTTTGTAGCAACTGTGGATTTAAGAAAAATGAAGTACTTACACAGATAATAAAAGATTTCTTGAGAGAACATAGAAACCTATTCTAAATATAAAATAAAAAGATTAACATAATAAAATTATGTCAATTAAAAGATGATAAATATAAAATAACTAAAGGAGGGTACAAAATGAAAATTCTTGCAGTAGAGGACAATAAAACTCTTTTAGATAGCATAGTGGAAGAATTATCAAAGCATTTTGATGTTGAAGGGTGCGAGGATGGAGAAGAAGCTCTATATATGATAGAGCAAGATATATATGATTTAGTTGTTCTAGATCTTATGTTACCTGGTATGAATGGAATGGAAATACTAAAAAATGCTAGGAACAAGGGAATAGACACACCAGTGCTAATACTCACAGCAAAAGAGGCTCTAGATGACAAGGTAGAGGCATTCCAGACAGGAGCCAATGACTATCTAACAAAACCTTTCTATATGGAGGAGCTTGTAGCTAGAGTATATGCAATACTTAGGACAAATGGAAAATTAACTGAAAAAACAGGACTTCAGTTTAAAGACATGTACATAGATACTTCTGAAAAGAGAGTATTTATAGGTGATGAGGAAATAACTCTACAGAATAAACAGTACAATCTTTTAGAGTACTTTGTAATGAATAGGGGCGCAATATTACTTAAAGAGCAGATTTATGACAGAATATGGGGAATAGACTCAGATGCTACAATAGAAATAGTTGAAGTATATGTCAGCAATCTTAGAAAAAAGCTTAGCAAATTTGGATACGATAAATATATAAAAACTAAAAGAAAAGTGGGTTATATATTAGATGAAGATAAATAAGGACGTATTTGCAAAGACAAAAAATAAGCTTTTAAGAATAAATATGATTGTTGTTATGTGCTTTTTAGGGATGCTATTAGCATTTACGATGATTTATTTTAGATACATTACATATACAAATATAGATAAAGAAATTGGACAGGAGTTTAAACATATTATAACGCAGCTAGACAATAGCAAATATGAGCCAATAAAACTGCTTGATCCCAAAGATATGGTTTATATTTATGAAAATGGAAGGATAAAATACTACACAGAAAATGATTACTTTGATAAAATTCTTCCAGAAAAGAAAAGTGATACAAATCAAGTATTCACTAAATATAGAGAAAATGGACATTATTTTAAGGAATTAAATGTAAATATAGGAGATTACCATATACAAATTATTAGAAATATAGACTCAGAGATGTTTTCCATTTCTAAATTAATATCTATTATACTGTTTTTAGGTATAATTTCTCTGATATTTATATATATGATATCTCTTTATCTTACAAAAAAGGCTCTAGTACCAATAGAAACGGCTTGGAAAAATCAGGCGAAGTTTATTCAGGATGCATCTCATGAACTAAGAACACCGATAACAATAGTTTCTTCAAAGCTCGAATCACTTCTTAAAAAGCCAGATAGTACTATTGGTGATGAAGCAGAAACTGTTGCAATAGCTATGAAAGAAACGAGAAGGCTTAAAAAGATGGTCAATGATTTACTTTCTCTTACAAAAGAGGATGGAATTGTGCAACTTAATAAAGAAGTTTTTGATTTGAAATCTCTTATTGATGAGATAACAGAGGACTACTTTGATATAGCTGAGTATCAAGAGAAAGAATTCTCTTGTGATATTTTCGCCGATAAAACTGATGTATATACAGATAAGAATAAGTTTAAACAGATTTTAAGAATATTTATCGACAATGCATTTAAGTATACTAAAGCAGGGGATTCAATCAATATAGTTGTAAAAGAAGATGAGGAAGATGATGATAATTTAATTGTATCTGTAAATGACACAGGAATAGGAATATCAAAAGAAGACATACCAAATCTTTTTGATAGGTTCTTTAGAAGTGATAATGTCAGAAATAAGGATATCGATGGCTCTGGGATAGGGCTTTCAATAGCAGATGTTACAGCTAAGAATATAGGTGTGGAGATAGGTGTTACATCTGAGTACGGAGAAGGAAGTAGCCAATGTCATTAAGTTAGTAGAAAAACATAAAGACCTCAATATTAGAAATAATATGGGGTCTTTTTATTTTATAAAAATGTTGACAAGAATTAAAAAATGTGTGGTCGCTT
>NZ_JBLOUI010000039.1:0-24072 GCF_047807365.1 Peptacetobacter sp. AB800
CTAAAAGAGGATTAATAAGTTGCTTAGATTATTATATGAAATTGAACCGCGGAGTGCCGAACGGCACGCTCCGTGGTGTGAGAGGGGCTACAAGTTAGCCCCTACTTGATTTTTTATAATTGTAGCTGCATAGATATTTCATCGTCGTATTTTCCGTCTATGCAAATATAGTCCTTTTTTATTCCTACAGTTTTAAATCCATATTTTTTATAAAGATTTATTGCAGCGCTATTTTCCCGTCTTACAGATAGAACTATATTTTTAATATTTTTTTCTTCTGCAAACTCTATAATTTCTTTTGTTATAGCATTTCCAATACCTATTCCCCAAAATTCTTTAAGGACAGTTATAGAATATTCTACGTTGTGAGATAATCTTAATTCAGCAGAAGAATTAAGCTCTGCAATGCAACAAAGAACTTCATCTATAAAACCAAGAATCATTATAGTCTTACTATTTCTATTGATGTTTGAGATTACTATTTTTTCTTCATAAGGTGTTACAAAATATTCATCAGATGAAAAAGATAGATTATCGCTTTCATCTGAAGTTACTTTAAAGAAATTAACCACAGTTTCTGCATCAGCTGTGATAGCATTTCTTAATGATAATATATCACCATTTAAAAGTTTTATGTCTTTCTCAAAATAAAAGGGATTGTTATTCCCTAAAAATTCACTCATACAAACTCACTCCTTACAGAGTTCATAATATCAGAGAGAATATACTATGTCTACAATAGATATATAGTTAACATTAATACAATTATAGAAAAAATTAACATTGTATTCACAATAAAGTGTTAATAGGATATAATATATACTATATGCAATTTATTAAATTGGAAAAGAATACTCTTGATTTATTAAATTGAGATTCAATATAGTTAAAATGAGGACGGAGGTAATAAGTTTGGAAACAATAAAAGGTCTAAAAAGAAGCTGCTATTGTGGCGAATTAAGAGCTGAAAATATAGGACAGGAAGTTGTACTTATGGGATGGGTACAGAAAAAGAGAAATCTTGGAGGTCTTGTATTCGTTGATTTAAGAGATAGAGGCGGAATATGCCAGATAGTATTCGATACAGATGTTGATAAAGAAGCTTTTGAAAAAGCTGAAAAACTAGGTTCAGAATATGTAATAGCTGTTAAAGGTGAAGTTAGAGAAAGACAGTCTAAAAACCCTAACATGCCAACAGGAGATGTTGAAGTATTCGCAAATGAATTAAGATTACTTAACAAATCAGAAACACCACCAATATACATAAAAGATGACGATGATGTTTCAGAAGCATTAAGATTAAAATATAGATATCTTGATTTAAGAAAACCAAAAATGCAGAGAAACTTAATGTTAAGACATCAGGTTACTAACATAGTAAGAAGATACTTAACAGAACAGAACTTCTGTGAAATAGAAACACCATTCTTAGTTAAACCAACTCCAGAAGGTGCAAGAGACTACTTAGTGCCAAGTAGAGTTAATGAAGGTAAATTCTATGCATTACCACAGTCACCACAGTTATTAAAACAGTTACTAATGGTTTCTGGTATGGATAGATACTTCCAAATAGTAAAATGTTTCAGAGATGAAGATTTAAGAGCAGACAGACAGCCAGAATTCACTCAGATAGACACAGAAATGTCTTTCGTTGAAGCAGAAGACGTTATGACAGTTATGGAAAAAATGGTTCAGGAAATATTCAAAGAAACTATAAACGTTGATATAGAACTTCCTCTACCAAGAATGACTTACGCAGAAGCTATGGACAGATATGGTTCAGATAAACCAGATACTAGATTTGGATATGAATTTGTAAACATAACTGACTTAGTTGAAGGATGTGGATTTAAAGTATTCGCTGACTGTGCTGTAAAAGGTAAGAGTGTTAGAGGGATAAATGTTGAAGGAATGGCTGAAAAATTCCCAAGAAAACAGATATCTCACTTAGAAGACTGTGCTAAAACTTACAAAGCAAAAGGGCTTGCATGGATGAAAATAACTGAAGAAGGAGTAACATCTCCAATAGCTAAATTCTTCAGTGAAGAAGATTTAAATGCAATAGTTGAAAGAATGAACGGTAAAGTAGGAGATTTACTTCTATTCGTTGCTGACAAAGACGCTATAGTTTATGATGCGTTAGGACAGGTAAGACTTGCTGTTGCAGAAAAACTAGGAATATTAGAAGAAAAGAAAAATCAGTTCAACTTCTTATGGGTAACAGAATTCCCACTATTTGAAGAAGATGAAGAAAATGGAAGATATGTTGCTAAACACCATCCATTCACTTCTCCATTAGATGAAGATATAGACAGACTTGATACTGATGAAAAAGATACATTAAGAGCAAAAGCATACGATATAGTATTAAATGGATACGAAGTAGGTGGAGGATCTGTGAGAATATCTGACTCTGAAGTTCAGAAAAAAATGTTCGCAGCTCTAGGATTAAGTGAAGAAGAAGCTTACAACAAATTCGGATTCTTACTAGATGCTTTCAAATATGGTGCACCACCACACGCTGGTATGGCATTTGGACTTGATAGATTAGTTATGCTACTTGCAGGAGTAGATAATATAAGAGAAGTTATAGCATTCCCTAAAAACCAGAACGCTATATGCCCAATGACAAATGCTCCAGCTCCAGCAGAAGATGCTCAGCTTGAAGAATTAAGCATAAAAGTAGATATAAAAGAAGAAAACTAATAATTATATTTTTAGAAATGTAAAATAAAAGTTAAATAAAAAAATAAAGATAGACAAAATTATTAGAAAGATATATAATATCTATTACAGAATAATATAAAATGATAATACTTCTCGAAGGGGAGTAGCTTACACAGTTAAGTGCAGTTGGTCGTCAATACAGCATATATGCTCGGTCAACTGGCGAGGATAGAATGTTAACCTTGATAGCGAGACCTTCAAAATAGACAACGGTTTATTTTGAAGGTTCGTATCAAGGTTTTTTTATTACTCAAAATAAATCAAAAGGAATCATATCTATTAGAGAAGAAAAGGAGGAATACTTATGTTTTATCAGAAAAATTATGAAGAAGTTTTAAATGACTTAGAATCAAACGAAAATGGTTTAAGTCAAGAAAAAGCAAAAGAACTTTTAGAAAAACATGGCTACAACGAATTACAGGAAAAAGACAAAGTACCTGTATGGAAGCTATTTTTAGAAAGTTTTAAAGATCCACTAGTTATAATACTTCTTATAGCTGCAATAGTTCAGATTGCATTAGGTGAAACTATGGAATCTTTAATAATATTTGCAGTTATAATACTTAACAGTATACTTGGTGTTGTTCAGACAAAGAAAGCTGAAAGTTCATTAGACAGTTTAAAAGCTTTATCTGCACCAAACGCAAAGGTTATAAGAGATGGAAATAAATTAACTATACCTGCTAAAGAATTAGTACCAGGGGATGTAGTAATACTTGAAGCAGGGGACTATGTACCAGCAGATGGTAGATTAATAGAAGCACAGACATTAAAATGTGTTGAAGGAATGCTTACAGGTGAATCAGAACCAGTATTAAAACACACAGATGTTATAGCTGAAGAATCTCCTCTAGGAGATCAGAAAAATATGGTATTCAGTGGTTCAATGGTAGTTTACGGTAGAGGAACATTTGTAACAACTGGAACTGGTATGAACAGTGAAATGGGTAAAATAGCGGGACTTCTTGAAAATGCAGACTCAAAACTTACTCCACTTCAGCAAAATATAGAAGCATTCAGTAAAAAATTAGGTGTTGGTATAACATTACTTGCACTATTAATATTCGGAATACAGGTTGGTAAAGCGTTCATAATGGGAACAGGAAATATGGGTGAAGTAGTTCTTAGCTCATTTATGTTCGCAGTAGCAATAGCAGTTGCAGCAATACCAGAAGCATTATCATCAATAATGACTATAGTTTTAGCAGTTGGAACAAATAATATGGCTAAAAAACAGGCTATAATAAGAAAACTTCCTGCAGTTGAAACATTAGGTTCAGCAAAAGTTATATGTACAGATAAAACTGGTACACTTACTCAGAACAAGATGACAGTAGTAGATTTATATATGAATGGAACTGAATCAGAAGTTATGAATTCAGCAGAAAGCTATGAATCTAATATACATAGCAGATTACTTACATTATGCTCAGTATTATGTAATGACTCTGCAATAGGTAGTGAAGGTCAGGAAATAGGTGACCCAACTGAAACAGCTTTAATCAACTTTGCAAATAAAAATGGATTAAACTATGAAGATATAAGAAATGAAAATCCTAGAGTTGAAGAATTACCATTCGACTCAGATAGAAAATTAATGACAACTGTAAATAAAACTAGAGATGGATACTTTATGTTTACTAAAGGTGCTCCAGATATAATTTTCTCTAGATCAAAATATGTTTTAATAAACGGAGAAAAGAAAGAACTTACAGAAGAAATAAAACAGCAGTTTAGAGCTCAGAACGAAGGATTCTCAAATAGAGCGCTAAGAGTTTTAGCATTTACATATAAAGAAGTAGAAGAAGGATTTGCTCCTTCAATAGAAGATGAAGATGATTTAACATTAATAGGTCTACTTGCAATGATAGACCCTCCAAGAGCAGAAGTAATAGATGCAGTTGCAGAAGCTAAAGAAGCTGGAATAAAGACAGTTATGATAACTGGTGACCACAAAACAACAGCAGCTGCAATAGCTAGAGAAATAGGAATAATGGAAGAAGGAGACTTAGCTTTAACAGGTCAGGAATTAGATGCACTTACAGAAGAAGAACTAGATGAAAAACTAGAAAAAATAACTGTATACGCAAGGGTTTCTCCAGAAAACAAAATAAGAATAGTAAGAGCTTGGCAGAAAAAAGACTGTGTATCAGCTATGACAGGTGACGGTGTAAATGATGCACCAGCTTTAAAACAGGCAGATATAGGTATAGGTATGGGTAGTGGTACAGATGTTGCAAAAGATGCCAGTGATATGGTACTAGTTGACGACAACTTTGCAAGTATAGTAAATGCAGTTGAAGTTGGTAGAACAGTTTATAGCAATATAAAAAAATCTATAACATATTTATTCGCAGGTAACTTTGGAGCGATAATAGCTATACTATTTGCAGTATTTGCTAACTGGACAAATCCATTTACAGCATTACAGCTTCTATTCATAAACCTTGTAAATGACTCACTTCCAGCAATAGCACTAGGATTTGAACCAACTGAAAGAGGAACAATGAAGAGAGCTCCAAGACCAGCAGGTGAAGGTATATTAGCTGATGGAACAATGCAGCGTGTAGTATTTAGAGGTATTGTAATAGGTATAGTTACAATAATAGCCCAGTACATAGGAATGCAGGTATCACCAGAATTTGGTGTAGCTATGGCATTCACAACATTAATATTTGCAAGAACATTACAGACAATAGCAAGCCGTTCAAATGTAGATCCTGCAGTTAAAATAGGATTCTTCTCAAATAAATATGTTATCGGTGCTATGATAGTATGCTTCTTATTATACTCAATAGTATTAATACCAGCAGTAAGACCAATATTCTCAATACCACTAGCATTTGGTATGCAGGAACTTGGAATATGTATAGGACTTGCATTAATATCAACTCTTGTAATGGAAGTTGGTAAAATATTTATGAGAAATTCAGTTAAATAATTTAGTAAATAGAAAAATCCACAACGAAAAAATAGGAAGTCTTAGGACTTTCTATTTTTTTGTTAAACAAAAGAGAAAAATTAACTTTATTGAACTATTTTAGATAATAAGATATAATGGTAGGAGTTAAAAAAATATGTATATAGGTGAGGGAAAAAATGAACAGAAAAGATTTACTTCAAAAAATATTGGTATTCAAAAGAAATCTATCATTTACTTATTACAAATTTCTTTCGACTCCACATGAATATTATCCAGGTGAAAAAATGCATATGAGGGAAGTGCATGTAATCACAGAAATAGGTGAAAATGGATTGGATAATATCAGTGAACTAAGCGAGAGGCTGAATATAACTAAAGGTGCAGTTTCTCAGTATCTAAAAAAATTAGAGAAAAAAGGGTTCATAGAAAGGGTACAAGAAAGCGAAGATAAAAGACAGTATTCTGTTAGATTGACTGAAAAAGGAAAAGAACTCGACAAAATACATACTAAATACGATGAAGAACAATACAAAAAAGCATATCCTTTCTTTAGTGAATTTACAGAAGAAGAACTAGAACTTATCTGTAGATTTGAAGCAAGATTTGCTGAATTTGGTGAAGAAATGCTAAAATACGAAAAAGATGAAAATTCTGATTGGGGAAAGAACTACATCTAAATTAGTAGTATTGACAAAAGAATAGTAAAAGATTATTATAAAGATAGTTTAGTGACTAAATGATATAGTTGTAATTTACAATATCGTAGTACTGAACTATTTTTTTGGAATATAGTTTAGTAACTAAAATAAAAATAGAGGTGATAATTTTGGTATATTCAATATACTTTAGTCCAACAGGTGGAACAGAAAAAGTTGTAGAAACACTAGCTTCTGTTTGTGAAAGTCATGAAAAAATAGATTTAACTCCACTTAAAGCTAAATCTAATAATGAGTTTAAAGAAGAAGATGTATGTTTAATAGCTGTACCTTCTTATGGAGGTAGAGTACCAGCAGTTGCAGTGGAAAGAATTTCTAAATTAAAAGGAAATAATGCAAAAGCAGTTGCAGTTGTTGTATATGGTAATAGAGATTACGAAGATACTATGTTAGAGCTACAGGAAGTATTAGAAAATTGTGGCTTTAGAGTAGGTGCTATGGTTACAGCAATAGCAGAACATTCTGTAGAAAGAACTGTTGCTGCAAATAGACCGGATTCAAAGGATATAGATGAATTAACAAAATTTGCAAAAGAAATCAAAGAAAAATTTGATTCAGGTGATATAAACACAGAATTAAAACCAAAGGGAAATAAACCATACAGAGAATATAATGGTATACCTTTAAAACCAAAAGGATCTAGTGCATGTAATGGATGTGGTATATGTGTAAAAGTTTGTCCTGTTGGAGCAATTTCTAAGGAAAAACCTAAAAAGGTCGATAAAGAAAAATGTATATCTTGTATGCGATGTATAAAAGTATGTCCATCTAATGCAAGAAAGGTAAATCCGATAATGAAAGCAGTAGCTGGTAAAAAACTTAAAAAATCATGTGCTGATAGAAAAGTAAACACTCTATTAATATAAAATTTTTTAATAAAGGCAAAGCAATAGACATTTAAATACGATGATAAAATAATTTGTCGTATAAAATTAGTTATTTGTTTTGCCTTTATTTTTTTGATTTACAACATAAATAAAATGTAATATAATTGAATTTATATAGTTTAACGAAAATTGAGAAAATTTAAATTAAAAGTTAGACTAATTAATAAAATAAAAATACCAATTTAAACGAATAAAGTAGAAAAAACTAAACCGAAATTTATCAAAATAGGAGGAGATTTTTATGAAACTATGGGGAGGACGCTTTAGAAAGTCTGAAAACAAATTAATGGAAGAATTTAACCAGTCTTTCGGATACGATAACGTTCTTTATAAAAAAGATATTGAAGGAAGTTTAGCACATGTATATATGCAGGTGAAATGCGGACTTTTAACAGAAGAAGAAGGAAAGGCTATAACTGATGGACTTGTTGGAATACTTGAGGATATAGAGAGTGGAAAGCTACCACTTGATGGAAACTACGAAGATATTCACACATTCACAGAAGCTAATCTTATAGAAAGAATTGGAGAAACAGGAAAGAAATTACACACAGCAAGAAGTAGAAATGACCAGGTAGCTGTAGATATGAGATTATATGCAAAGGAAAAAGGTGCTGAAATAGCAGATCTTACAGCTATGTTGAAAGATACAATAAAAGCAAAAGCAGATGAAAATCCATGTATAATGCCTGGATACACTCATCTACAGAGAGCACAGGTTGTAACATTTAAACATCATTTAATGGCGTATCACAGCATGTTTTCAAGAGATGAAAAGAGACTTAGAAATGCTCTTGAAATATTAGATGAATGTCCTCTAGGGTGTGGTGCACTAGCTGGTACAACTCACGATATAGATAGAGAAATAACTTCAGAAAAATTAGGATTCAAAAAACCAGTAGATAACTTTATGGATGGTGTAAGTGATAGAGATTATTTACTTGAACTTATGTCAGATTTCTCAATAATAATGATGCACCTAAGCAGATTAAGTGAAGAACTAATACTTTGGAGTTCACAGGAATTCAAATTTGTTGAAATAGACGATTTATATTCAACAGGAAGCTCAATAATGCCTCAGAAGAAAAATCCAGATGGTGCAGAACTTATAAGAGGTAAAACTGGAAGAGTGTATGGAAACTTATTCTCACTATTTACAGTAATGAAAGGAATTCCTCTAGCTTATAATAAAGACATGCAGGAAGATAAAGAAGGATTCTTTGATAGTGTAAGAACTCTTGAAATGTGCTTAGAAATAATGGCTAGAATGATAGAAACTCTAAAAGTTAGAGATGATAACATGAAAAAAGCTGTAAAAGGTGGATTTTTAAATGCGACAGAAGTTGCAGATTATCTAGTTAAAAAAGGAACTGCATTTAGAGATGCACATGGAATTGTTGGAAACATAGTAATCTACTGTGAAGACCATGATAAAGCAATAGAAGAATTGACTTTAGAAGAATTAAGCCAGTTCTCAGATGTATTTGATGAGGAAATATACGACTTCATAGATTATGAAAACATATTAAACAAAGGAATCAAAAAGAACTTAAAATAAGTAAAATAAATGGGCTGTTGCAGATTTTGCAGCAGCCCATGTTTTATTTTATTTCTTTCTTGGTTTACCTGTATCCTTTTTTATAGTCTTATCTTTTGATTTACTTGCTTTTTTCTTTTTCTTCATCCGAGCTTTTTGTTTTCTTTTAAATCTTCTATAATATTTTTTTACTAGCTTGTAAGCAAGTAAAATTAAAAATGCTATAATAGCAATTTTTAGAATAGTTAAAAGAAGTTTAAAGAAAGTATTTTCTGTTATAGCAGCAAACTTGCTAGTAACATCATTTTTAGCAACTAAATCTATAGTCTTAAATTTATCGCCATTCTTATAAATATAGAACTCCCCAACTTTATCTCCGGCGCTTAACGGAAGAGAAGTATCCTGTAAATCAGTTTTGAATGTATACTCATCTGTAACAGTCTGTCCCTCAGGAAGTACTACAGTAAAGCTTTCTTTTGGCTGATACATAAGCTTTTTCTGTTTAGAGAACCACTTTCTCTTAGTATCTACGTAGTCAGCTTTATCCATTATTGTAAATGAATCGTAGTTTTCAAATCCGTAGTCTATTAATGTTCTAGAATCTACATAAATTCCTTCGTTAGTTGAATTAAATACTGCAGAGATAATTCTCTGATTGTCTTTAACAGCACTTGTTAGAAGACATTTACCAGCAGCATTTGTAAATCCTGTCTTTATACCATCTACAATATCGTATTTTATATCTATTCTCTTACCTTTATATGTTATCTTTTGGTGAGAAGTAAGGAATTTATTAGAGTTTGTATAAACTCTTTCGTGAGGATACTGTTTAGTAGGCTTGAATTTTACTGATTTAGTAGCTACGATTTCTCTAAATACTGAATCAGACATACATTTTCTAGCTATTAAAGCCATATCCTTTGCAGTTGTGTAGTGGTTTTCATCAGGCAATCCATTTGGATTGTTGAAGTGAGTACCAGTACATCCTATTGCCTCTGCTTCTTTATTCATTAAATCTGCAAATTTTGGTATAGAGCCGCTTACATGTTCAGCCAAAACATATGCGACGTCATTGCAAGAATGAACCATTAGAGCTGTAAGTAGTTCTTTTACTGTAAAAGTTTCTCCTTTTTTAAGGAACATACTAGATGGCTCTATGTAAGGAAGGTCGCCTATAGTTATTTTTTCGTTCAAATCTGGAACATGTTTTATAACCAAATAAGCTGTCCACGCCTTTGTAGTAGAGGCAGGGTAAATTTTTACGTTTCCATTTTTCTGATAAAGAACTTTACCAGTTTCATAATCCATTAAAACAGCACTTTTAGCTTCTAAATTTACTACCTTTTGATCAGCAAATACACTTCCTATTGATGTAAAAACTGATGCAAATACTAGTAAGAAGGCTATTAATACTGAAGATATTTTTTTCATTTAAAAAACCTCCGAAAATTTCAAATATACTTTTTTAGTATAACACAGTTGTGTCAATAATAGAAATGAAAGGAGTGATAAGAATGGAAAAAAATAAAAAAACACTTATCTTCGCAGCGATTGTGATAGGTCTTTGCGCAATAGCTGGAGTAAAAATTTTTGAAAGTGAGGGAAATGCAAGATATGAGATTGCTCAGAGTGAGGAAATTGAAAAAGAAAGTACAGATCCAAAACAGAGTAACGACACTTCTCAGAACACAAACAATTCTCCAACTACAGAGGTAACTGTATATATAAGTGGAGCTGTAAAAACAGAGGGTGTTGTAACTATGAGCTCAGAAGACAGATTATCTGATGCGATAAAAGTAATGGGCGGCATTGTTGAAGGTGCTGATATGAATGCTATAAATCTTGCAGAAAAGTTAGTTGATGGAAAGCATTATGTAATTCCAAAACAAGGTGAACAAATTCTAGTTGATGTAAATGCAGGTGGAGGAACATCTGGAGGAGCTGCACAAACAGCGGGAGGAAATGCACAGGGACAAGGTGGACTTGTGAATATAAATACCGCAACTTTAGAGCAATTAGATACACTTCCTGGAGTTGGGGAGGCAACTGCAAACAAAATAATAACCTACAGAGAAGAAAATGGTGGATTTAAAACTATTGAGGATTTAAAAAATGTAAAAGGTATAGGAGATAAAAAATTTGAAGATATGAAAAGCAGTATATGCGTGTAGAAATAGTATTGTAAATATTTAATAAGTCTATAGTTTTTTTATTAGGATTTGGAGAATTTATCTATTATACGAGATAAAAAAATATTGCCATTAAAAGATATTTGTTAAAAATGTAAGATAAAATAAGAATAAAATTAAAAAAATAAATTTATTAAAAAATTCAAAAAAGCTAGTTTGATTAAAAAAATCAAGCTAGCCTTTTATTTTGTAGATGAAGCTTAATTAATTATATATAAAACGTAAAAAATATGTTAATATAATAGTGCGAACTTATTAGAAAAAACGATAGATATAAATAAAAAAACAATAAATGCCTTATATAGAATTTGAAGAAAAGAAAAATATAAATAACGAAAAAATTTAAAAACAGGGGGAATTCAAGATGGCAAAAGAATATAAAAGATTAACAGAAATGACATCAGCAGGAGGGTGAGCTGCTAAAATAGGGCCAGAGGTTCTGGCTGACGTATTATCTCAGTTACCAAAAAATGACAACGAAAAAGTAGGAAACTTATTAGTAGGACTAGATACAGCAGATGACGCTGCAATATACAAATTAGATGATGAAAAAGCTCTAATACAGACATTAGACTTCTTCACTCCAATGGTAGACGATCCGTATATATTTGGACAGATAGCAGCGGCAAACTCATTATCAGACATATACGCAATGGGTGGAGAACCAATAGTTGCAATGAACATAGTTTGCTTCCCATCTTGCCATGATATGCAGGTACTTGCAGAAATATTAAAAGGTGGATTTAGTAAAGTTAAAGAAAGTGGTGCATTACTAGTTGGTGGACACACAGTAGACGACAAAGAACCAAAATACGGATTATCTGTATCAGGATTAGTTCATCCAGATAGAGTACAGGCTAACTCAACTGCAAAACCTGGAGATAAATTAATACTTACTAAACCAGTTGGTACAGGAATACTTTCAACAGCTATGAAAGAAGATTTAGTATCTCAGGAAGTAGTAGACAAAGTAATAGAAACAATGGTACATCTAAACAAATACGCAGCTATGAGTGTTAACAAATTTGAAGTACATTCAATAACAGATATAACAGGATTCGGATTATTAGGACATGCTATGGAAATGGCTAAAGCATCAGATGTAACAATAGAAATAGATTCTAAAAATGTACCTATATTAGATGGTGCAATAGAAATGGCTCAGATGGGTATAGTTCCATCAGGAGCATATAACAATATGGGATACATACAGGACGATGTTATGAAGGATGAAAGTGTACCAGAAAGTGTAGAAGATTGTCTATACGATCCTCAGACATCAGGTGGATTACTGGTTGCAGTTAGAGCTGATCAGGCAGATGATATAGTAAAAGATATGCTTGCAAATGGATCAATAGTTGCAGAAGTAATAGGTGAAGTTAAAGAAAAATATGAAAACGGAAAATACATACATGTGATATAATCAAATAAGGGAAAATAATATCTAAATATTAAAAAGAAAGAGTGGTCAGGTTGAATAAAAAAGAATTATTTAAAATGCTTCCTTCAGTAGATGAAGTATTATCACAGAAAGAAATAGAAGAATTAATAGAAAAATATCCAAGAAGCATAGTTCTTGAATCTATAAGGGAAGTAATAGATATAAATAGAAAGACAATAGTCGCTATAAAAACAGAAGAAGAAGCTGAAAAATTCTCTCTTACTATGGAAAAAGTAATAGAAGAAACAGAAAAAAAAGCAAGAGATAATTACGCTCTTTCTTTAAAGAAAGTAATAAATGGAACAGGAACAGTTCTTCACACAAACTTAGGTAGATCTTTAATAAGTGAAAAAATTAAAGATGAAATATGGACAGCAGCTTCAAGATACTCAAACCTTGAATACGATTTAGAAAAAGGTGAGAGAGGATCAAGATATGTTCATTTAACTGATATGATAAAAAGATTAACTGGAGCAGAAGATGTTTTAGTAGTAAACAACAATGCTGCAGCAGTCATGCTTGTTCTTAGCACAATGGCTAAAGGTGGAGAAGCTATCGTATCAAGAGGGGAACTTGTTGAAGTTGGTGGATCATTTAGAATACCGAGTGTTATGGCTCTTAGTGGGGCTGACCTTGTTGAAATAGGAGCTACAAACAAAACACATCTAAAAGATTACGAAGAAGCTATAACAGAAAACACAAGAGCACTTATGAAAGTTCATACAAGTAACTACAGAATAATGGGATTCACAGAATCAATATCTGTTGCAGAGCTTGTTGAATTAGGTAAAAAATACGACCTACCAGTAATAGAAGATTTAGGTAGTGGTGTATTTATAGACTTATCTAAATACGGTTTAGAATATGAGCCAACTGTACTTGACTCAATACACCGGGGTGCTGATATAGTAACATTCAGTGGAGATAAAATGCTTGGTGGAGCACAGGCAGGTATAATAGTAGGTAAAAAGAAATACATATCTGCAATGAAGAAAAACCAGTTAACAAGAGCACTAAGAGTCGATAAACTTACAATATGTGCACTTGAAGCAACACTTAGAATGTACTTAGATGAAGAAGAAGCAGTTAAAAACATACCTACATTAAATATGATAACAATGCCTATGGAAGAATTAGAAAGAAAAGCTAATCTTTTATATGCAGAAATAGAAAAATTAAACCTAGATGCAGATGTTCATATAGAAGAATGTCTATCTCAGGTTGGTGGAGGATCTATGCCTCTTGAAACAATGAAATCTAGAGGAATTGCGATAACTCCAAACAATATGAACGTATCTACACTTGAAAGAAAATTAAGACTTAGCGATTCTCATATAATAGCTAGAGTTTATGATAATAAATACGTTCTTGATGTTAGAACTATATTCGAAGACGAGTTTGTAGATGTAGCTAATGAGCTTAAATTAGCTTTTATGTAATTTAGTTGTAGCTCGGATTCGAAATTAGGAGGAAATAAATATGAAACACATTATAGTAGGGACTGCCGGACATATAGACCATGGTAAAACAACACTTATCAAGGCTTTAACTGGTAGAGAAACAGATACCCTTGATGAAGAGAAAAAAAGAGGTATTTCGATAAATCTAGGATTTACTTTCTTCGACTTACCTAGTGGAAAGAGAGTAGGAATAGTAGACGTTCCTGGACATGAGAAATTTATAAAAAACATGCTAGCTGGAGCATCTGGGCTAGATATGGTAATGCTTGTTGTTGCAGCTGATGAAGGTGTAATGCCACAGACAGTAGAGCATATAGATATACTATCATTCTTAAATATCAAAAATGGTCTAATTGTATTAACTAAGAGCGATATGGTAGAAGAAGAATTCAGAGAATTAGTTAAAGAAGATATAAAAGAAAGAATGAAAGGTACATTCCTTGAAAATGCAGAAATATTAGAAGTTGACTCTGTATCTAAGAGAGGTATACCTGAGCTTATTCAGAAATTAGACGATATGAGTGAGCAGATAGAAGAAAAGAATGAAAACTCACCAGCAAGACTTAATATAGATAGAGTATTTACAATAAAAGGTCATGGTACTGTTGTTACAGGTACTCTTCTTGAAGGTAAGATAAGCGTTGATGATGATTTAGTTGTATATCCAGAAAACCTAAAAGCTAAAATAAGAAGTATTCAGGTTCATGGTGAAGATGAAAATACTGCTTATGCTGGACAGAGAACAGCTATAAATATTTCTAATGTTAAAAAAGATGAGATTGGAAGAGGCGATGTTCTTGCAGCTCCAGATTCACTAGAAGAATCTATGATGCTAGATGTTAAGATGAACATGATTAAGCATGTAGATAAGACATTAAAACATTGGGATAGATTAAGATTATATCATGGAACAAGAGAAATTCTTTGTAGAGCAGTTCCTCTTGATAAGGAAGAGATTGCTCCAGGAGAAAGTGGATTTGTTCAGTTAAGACTTGAAGAAAGTATAGTATCTAAAAAAGGAGATACTTTTGTTGTTAGAAGTTATTCACCAATGGCTACAATAGGTGGTGGTGTAATAATAGATGCTTCACCTAAGAAACATAAGAGATTTGATGAAGATGTAATCGAAGCTCTAAAAGTTAAAGAAAAAGGTGAACTTCACGACATACTTGAAGAGTACTTAAAACACAACTCTAAAAATTATCCTACAGTTAAGGATATGATGAGTTATAGTGGTGCTCACGAAGAGGATATAAGAAAAGCTTTAGATAAGTTATCTGAAGAAGGTAAGATATTTGTGATTGGAAATATGTACATACATACTAATCACTACAAGAAATTATCTGAAAAGGTAAATGAGCTTCTTTCAGATTACCACAAACACAATAGATTAAAACCAGGTATTTTAAAGGAAGAGTTAAAATCTAAGGTTGAAAGTAAATTTAAACCAAAAGAATTCGATATAGTACTTGCTGCATTTGAAAGCGATGGACTTATCAAAATCGCTGGAAATGTTGTTTCTTTAAAAGATTTTGAGGTTGTTTTCAATGAAAAACAGAAAGAGAATAGAAACAGAATGCAGAAAATGCTTAAGAAGTGTGGGTTTGAGTCTGTTCCAACTATAGAAGAGATAACAGGAAAAGATGTTAGAGCTAAAGAGGTTTTAGATGCTATGATAGGCGATTCTGTTGCTATGCTTGGTGATGGATATATTATGGATATGGAAACTTATAATAAGGCTAAGAAGATGCTTGTTGATTATATAAATGAGCATGGAGAAATTACTCTTGGAGAGTATAGAGACTTGATTGGATCAAGTAGAAAAAATTGTATGATAATATTAGAAAGTTTCGATAGAAATAGGATAACAAAGAGAATCGAAAATAAAAGGGTTCTTATGTAAGGGAAGAGGAAGAAGTATGCTTTTGCTCCAGGCAGTCGAGCTGCATTGTCGCTGCAAGCATACATTCTTCCTCTTTTTTTACGTAGAGAACCCTTTTTATTTTGATTCCTTGTTGTTATTAGGGAAGAAGGATGTGTTTGCTCTAGGTGGTTAGTTAATTGTTGCTGTAAGTATATATTCTTCCTTTTTGTTGTAAATAGATTTTAATAATGTTGTTATTGGAAAGTAGAAATGGAGTTTTTTATGTTTGGATATTTTAAATTTAGGACAGTTTTGCTATAATAAGATTGATTTTATTATGAAGAGGAGGGATTCTGTGAAGAATAGTAAATTTGTGCTAGGTGTTTTAGTTGTTCTTATTGTTGTACTTAGCATAATGTTAGGAATGAATATAAAAGTTTATATGGATAATAAAAATGAGTCTATTTCTAAAAATGAGACAGTACAAAAGGAAGCTAATAAAGAAAATGAAGAGAATCTTGAAAAAGAGGAAGAAGTAGAACCGGAAGAAGAAACATTAGAAGAATGGCAAATAGAATGTAAGGAGGAACATGTTCCATATGGATATGGTATGTGTTCAGATGCTGAAAGTCATAGAATGCAGAGTAGAGATTTGAGTAGTACTTCGCTTAGTGGGTATCCAGGGAATAAAACTGATATAGAAGTTGGTATAGATTGGTATAAAAATGAATGTTTAAGTATGCATAATGGGGAATGTGAAGAGATAGGTGAGCATCAAGCGAAAATATTAGCTACAGAAGATGCCTATGATGAGTTGACAGAATTTGGGCTTGATAGAGAAACTGTATATTATTATATTAGAGAAGGTGCATATAATGGTTTCCAATATGCTAGATTCTATCAAGGTCAAGAAGATATGAAAGACTATATATATGTAAATTCTCCAGAACATATGTCAGGATTAAGTTGGGAGCGTGGATTTAGAAATACATTTGAGAAGTACAAGGATTATAAATAAATTTCAATTTGAAAAATAAAAACTAAATAGGAAATTTATTGAAAGTAGGGGAGAATTTCTTCCCTACTTTTATTATGTCTAAAATTATTGAAATTGTAGTTAAAAGATAGAATAATGAAAAAATAAGAAAAGTTCCAAGTAAAACAAAAAGATATTTAAAATATATAAAAGATGAGATATAATATAAATGAATTACTAATTTAGAAAGGGTTGACTTAGGTATGCTATCGTTGTTAAAATCTACAGACAGACAGACAGACAGACAGACAGACAGACAGACAGACAGACAGACAGAAACTATAAGCCTATTCTTTTCTATGAAAAAAGTAAATATAAAATTGTTTATAAATGCAGAATAATCTAAAGGGATTACTCTGCATTTTTTTATACAAAAAGCAATCTAAACCCAGTAGAATTGTTTTTAAGAAAATAAAATGGAGGATGAAATTATGAAAACACCAAAGCATTTAGCAACTGCTATGGCAGTAGCAATGGTAGCAACTAGTGTAGCTCCAGTAATGGCAGCAACAACAACTAGTAACGAAGAAATAATAGGAAAAAATAGAACGGAAACAGCAGTAAAAATAAGTCAGGACGGATGGAAAAGTGCAGAAACTGTAATATTAGTTAATGATTCTGCAATACCAGATGCATTAACAGCAACTCCTCTTGCATATGCAAAAAATGCTCCAATACTTTTAACAGGCAAAGATGGATTAAGCAAAGAAACAGCAGATGAAATAAAAAGATTAGGTGCAAAAGATGTAATAATGATAGGTGGAGATGCAGTTCTTACATCTAAAGTAGAAGAAGGTCTAAAAGCATTAAAACTAAAAGTAGACAGAATAAAAGGATCTACAAGAGAAGAAACAGCTCTAGCAATAGCTAAAAGATTAGACGGAATAAAAGACATTTCTGAAATAGCAGTAGTAAATGGTACAACTGGTCTTGCAGATGCGGTATCTGTTGCAGCTGCAGCAGCTGAAAAAGGAATGCCAATACTTCTTGCAAATCCTAAAAAAGGATTAGCAGTAGCTGAAAAATTCATAAAAGGTGAATCAATAAAATCATCATTTGTAATAGGTGGAAAAACTGTATTACCAGAAAAATTAGTATCAGCTCTACCATCTAAACAGAGAATAGAAGGATCAAACAGAAATGATACAAATGCAAAGGTTATAGAAAAATTCTATGTAGGTAAAGAATTAAACAACGTATACCTAGCAAAAGATGGAATGGGAGATTCAGGACAGTTAATAGATGCATTAGCAGTTGGAGCACTTGCAGCTAAAAATGGAGCACCAGTATTAATAGCTTCTAAAAAATTAAGTGAAAAACAGGTAGATGTAGTTAATACTAAGAAAACTGCGACAATAACTCAGGTTGGTGGAAAAGGTAACGAAGGTGCATTCAGCCAGTTAAAAGAAATAGAAAAATCAGAAGTAATAAAAGTTAAAAATGAAGCAGAACTTCAGGAAGCATTAAAGAAAGCAAATGCTAATGATGTTATAGAAATAGAATCAAGTGCAAGTATATCAAAAGATGTAACTTTATCTACAAATAACGCTGTTGAAATAAATGTAAAAGGTGATTTAAAAGGAGAAGTTACTGTAAAAGCTCCAAATGCAGATATTAAAAACAGTGGAAGTATAGGTACTTTAGTTGTAAAAGATGGTAAGAATACAACAATAGAAAATACTTCTGGTGGTAAGATAGATAAAGTAGAAGTTGATTCAAGTTCTGAAAATGTTAAAGTAGAAAATAATGGTAAGATAGATAAGGTTGAAAATAATGCATCTGGTACTAATATAGAAAATAATGGTACTATATCAAAACCAATTACTGGTACAACTACACCAAATGTTGAAGGAAACAAGCCAGGCGGTGGAGATACTTCTGGAGGTGGATCTTCATCAGGAACAGTTACGCCAAGTGTTAAATACTACGATGTTGCGACTAGTAGTGAATTAGCTGATGCTATAGCTAATGTCAAAAAAGGTGAAGTTATACGTTTAATGGATAATATAACTGTTGACAAACAGATTGCTCTATCACCATCAGGTGAAACAATAATAGACTTAAATGGATTTACACTTACTTCTGAATTTGAAGTAAATGATGAAAGTGGAGCATCAATTGAAAATGTAGAGGCAGGAGAAATATTAACTATTAAAAATGGAAATTTAAAGACTAAAGCAAAAACAGTAACAAATTCTTGTATAGATGGTTATGCTGGAGGAACTATCAATTTAGATAATATTGTATATACAACAAGTGGAAGTGGTGTATTTTTAGCAGGAAAAAATGCAACTGCAAATATTATAAATACAACAATAAATTCTCAAGGATATTGTGTAACTACAAATGCAAAAACTAAAGATAATCATGGTGTAATATATAACTTAAAAGGATCTACATTTAATGGCGGAAGTGGAGAACATGATGCGGGAACAGCTATTTTAGTAAATGTACCAGGTATATATACTATTGATAATTGTAAAATTCAAGGATACTTACAAGGTTTAGTAGTTAGAGGTGGAACTGCAACTATATCAAATACTACTATTACAAATACACTTAGTAGTAGTGATTTACTAAATTATTTTGATAATAGAAATTGGGGTTCAGGGAATATGGTAAATCTTGCAGTATTAACTGTAGGAAATAAAGCTCCAGGTTCTTATCAGTATTCTACAAATGTTGAATTAAAAAATACTAAGCTTATAAATGGTAATAGAACACATATGAGTCCTGCTATATATATGTGGGGAAATGATGGCGAAGGATTAGGAGCAACTTTAAAATACGATAATTCTTGTACAATAGACGGAGATATAATACTAGGAAATGATAAATGTATAATAAATGGAGTACAAGGACCTCTTCCAAAACCAGTAGAACCAGAAAAACCAACACAACCAGAAAAAACAGAAACAACAACTAAATAAATAATAAAAAAGCTGCCATTTTGGCAGCTTTTTCTGTATGTGCGATGATATTATTTAATTAAAGTCATGTAAGCCAAAATTGGCAAACCGATAAAATATAATATAACAAAATTATATCTAAAAATCAGCCAAACGTAAAGGAAAAAATAAAAAAATCATTTCAAAATCTAAAAAAACAAATCAACAAAATAATTCATTCAAAAAGAACTAAAAATTACCTTTCCTTTACTTAACAACTGTAAAATCATCATTTAAAATCTCAAACTCATCCTTGAATCCCTTAGTCAAGTAAACTTTCTTATCCTTAGTAACGAAAACAGCTTCAACATTATCTATACTCTCAATCAGTTTCTTACCATCTTCAAGCCCAAGAGCAAATGCAGATGTAGAAAGTGCATCGCAGTTTATAGACTTATCAGAGATGATACTAACACTAAGAAGATTATTATCGAATGGATAGCCATCTGCTGGATTTAGTATGTGATGATACTTCTTGCCGTCTTTTTCAACAAATCTCTCGTAAACACCAGAAGTTACAACAGATTTATTACTCACCTTAACACTTGCGAACGAATCATTTGCGTTTTCGATAGGATTTTTAAGACCAATGTTAAAATCACCAATAGTCTTGATATTTCCACCTAAGTTTATTATAGCTTTTTCGACTTCACTAGCTTTTAAGTATAGAGCAACTTGGTCTGCTGCGAAACCTTTAGCTATTGCGCCTAAGTCTATTTTCATACCTTTTTTCTTTAAGAAAACAGTATACTCCTTATCAAAAGTTTCATTTTTTCCGTCACCATCTTGATCAGTTTCTAGCTTAATCTCCTTAGCTTCTACATTCTTGTAGTCTATTAAAGGTATGAGAGCGTCTATTTCAGATTTTTCAGGAACTCTAGCATCCTTTTTACCTATAGACCAAAGATCGCTGACAGGTCCTATACTTACATCAAAATTGCCATCAGATATTTTTGAGTAGTGTAGAGCTTCTTTAACAACTTCATAAGTTTCTTCTGAAACTTTGACAGGTTTGATACCTGCATTTTTATTTATTTTGGAAACATCACTTCCTGGAATTTCTGTACTCATAAGGTTGTCGATATTCTTTACAACATCGTCGCACCCTTTAAGTATTTCCATTGCTTTCTTTTCTTTCTTTCCATATACTGTGACAGTATTCACAGTTCCTAAATAGTAGTTTGTCTGAGAGTAGTTCTCGTCCATATTAGGTCTAAATATAAAATATCCTGCAACTAATAATATTATTAGTACAACAATTTGTGGAGCAGATTTTCTCATTTTTTAATTCTCCTTGTCAAAATTTATAGTCATTTATAGTCGATAATATCAAATTATGATATGATAATTATATCATAATTGATAATAAATTTATTATACAAAAGAAAATAACGGATAGTTTATTAAGATTAAGGATAGAAATTTGTTAGATATTATTATTTGGAAAATTTTTTTGTGGGAAGGAAGTTATTATGAAAAAGAAAGATTTTATTTTGATTGCGGTTGTACTAGTTGCAGTTGCAGCACTTTTTGGATATACAAAGTTTAAGGATGCAAATGAGAAAGCTGCATTTGTAGAAGTTTATAAAGATAACGAGCTTTATAAAGAAATTCCACTAGATGAGGAAGCAGAATTTACTATAAAGGATGGAGAGCATATAAATAAGGTCAAGGTCCACGATCATGGTGTTGAGGTGATTGAGGCTAATTGTCCAGACAAGGTGTGCGTTAAGACAGGATTTATCACTAAGCCGAGCCAAAGTATAGTTTGCATACCTAATAAACTGAATATAAAGATTGTAGATAATAATTCGAGTGATGATATAGATGCAGTAGTTCAGTAGAGATATGGAAGATATTATTTTGAGAGGAGATTTTTAATGAATATATATAACGAAGAGAGTTTTACTAAAGAAGCGTGGAAAAGTTTAATAAATACAGATTGGAAAGATATACTTAGTGATGAGTTTGATAAACCGTATTTTGAGAAGTTAAATGAGTTTTTAAAGGGTGAGTACAAGGAACACGAGGTATTTCCTAAAAGGGAGGATATATTCACAGCTTTAAATCATACATCATTTAAAGATACTAAGATTCTACTTTTAGGTCAGGATCCATATCACAATGATGGTCAGGCTCATGGGCTTGCATTTTCAGTTCTTCCAGGAATTAAAACACCACCATCACTTAAAAACATGTATAAGGAATTAAATGCAGAGTATGGTTGCTTTATACCAGATAATGGGTATCTTATGGATTGGGCAGATCAGGGAGTTCTTCTTTTAAACACATCGCTAACCGTTAGAGCACATGAGGCGAACTCTCATAGCAAAAAGGGATGGGAAAAGTTTACAGATAGAATAATAGAAATTTTAAATGACAGAGAGGATCCTGTGGTGTTTATACTTTGGGGAAATAATGCTAAAAAGAAAGTTAAACTAATAAATACAGACAAACATTACATATTAGAGGGGACTCATCCAAGTCCACTTTCTGCAAATAGAGGATTTTTCGGGTGTAATCATTTTAAAAAGGCTAATGAAATATTAAAAAGTATTGGTAAAACTGAAATCGATTGGCAGATAAATAATTTAAAAGAAGATGAGCAGATGAGTTTAATATAGTTTTTTTCGATTTTTTTATTTATTTTTTGAATAACACTTGCAAAAGAGTATTCTATGTGTTATATTATTACTGTTGAAAAAACCACGGGGGTGGATGGGTGCTGGTGTGCCCTCTAGTCTTCAAAACTAGTATGAGGGGTTAGGAGCCTCTTAGGTGGGTTCAATTCCCACGCACTCCCGCCAATACAGTATATTATGGAACCTGAATAAAGGTTCCTTTTTTTATATATTCTAAATATTTACTTGGAGGAATTAAAAAAATGATGGATTGGGAAAAAAGAACATCTCTTGTTGTGGGAGATGAGGGAATAGAAAAATTAAACAATGCAAGTGTGATAATATTTGGAGTAGGTGGTGTCGGTGGATTTGCAGCTGAAGCAATAGCAAGAGCTGGAGTTGGAAATATCACGATAGTAGACTTTGACGATGTTGATATAACAAATATAAACAGACAGATAATAGCACTTCACTCTACAGTTGGAAAGATGAAAGTAGACGTATTTAAAGAGAGAATAAAAGACATAAATCCAAATGTAAACATAACTGCAATCGCTGAAAAATACACTCCAGAAAATGGAGAAGAACTGCTAAGCAGCGGTGATTTTGATTACGCAATAGATGCAATAGATATGATAACTTCTAAAATACATCTTATAGAAACTTGTACTAAAAAAGGAATCAAAATAATAAGTTCTATGGGAATGGGAAACAAACTAGACCCTACCAAAATAGAACTTACAGACATATACAAAACTAGCATGTGTCCTCTAGCTAGAGTAATGAGAAGAGAATTAAAAAACAGAGGAATAAAAAAACTAAAAGTCGTATACTCAACTGAAAAAGCAATAGAGCCAAAAGAAAAAATAATGAACGGAAACAAAATGACTGCAGGAAGTGTATCATTTGTACCATCTGTGGCAGGATTAATAATGGCATCTGCTGTAATAAATGACTTATTAGGTGAATAATCAATACATAATAAATGACTATAAAATAAAAAATAGCTAATCAACTAAAAAATAGATTAAGTTGTTAGCTATTTTTTATTACTTATCAAAAAAAGTGATTACTACTTCACCTTCATCTTTAGGCTCTTCAAATCCGTTATAATACATTTCAAATGTTTTTTCATCTATAAATTGAGAATTAGCATCATGATTTTTGTTTCTAGATTCTATTCTCTTTTTTAAGGTTTCCTTATCAATTTTTAAATATATAAGCTGTATATCTGCACCAAGTTCTTCTAAAAAATTTTTATAATATTTTCTAGTGGACTTATTCCAAAAGCTGAAATCTATTACAAGATTTTTATCTTCTTTTATATAATTTACTATGTCATTTTGAAGTTTAGACTCTACAATTGAGGAAAGTTCTTTATAATTATCATTTGGATAATCTATTCCTCTAGCTCCGTATAATTTCCACATTTCCTCATCTATGGAAATTCTTATAAATCCTTCTTTTTCTTTTTTCTTTGCAAATGTGGTTTTGCCAGACCCACAAACTCCACACATCATAATTACCTTGCTCATAAAAATATCACATCCTTTTAATTTACCTTTATTCTTCTGCTGAAGCCATAATAAGTATATCTCCAGGCAGTAGTTTTCGCTCTGTTAACTTATTTAGTATTGAATCTCGACCCCGGTAGGGTTTACAATGATTTCACCCAAAAACACATTCCCCCTACGGAAAGGAGTCGAGAAAATTGAAACCTTAC